>JASFMO010000184.1:0-6903 GCA_050117535.1 Gemmatimonadales bacterium
GGTCCGCTCGAGGTCGATGATCATCTGGGTCACCGTCTCGGGGGTATCGGGCTCTCTCGCGTCGCCGCAGCTGGTGAGCGCCAGCGAGATAATGGTGCCTCGAAGGATCAGCTGGACCGTGTTCATGATTTCCTCGCCTTGGGCGCCAGAGCCGGCATGTCAGGTAAGGCTGCCACCGCCCGGCGCCGGGAAGAACGGTGGTGACCTGGCTTGCGGATATTGATTCCATATCATAACATACCATATAAAACTAACGTCAACTAGAGGGAGGTCACCATGAGGAGGAGCGAGGCTCGGAAATTCACGCTTTCCCTGATGGATACCACCCCGGCCGTGTACCTGGCGACTGTGGACGAAGAGGGACTTCCCCACATCCGAGCCGTGTCGAACCTGAGGGACAAGAAGCAGTACCCGGACCTGGAGGGTTTCTTCCGGCAGCTGGAGAATCCCTTCGTCACGTACGTGACCACCTTTGCCGGCTCGGCCAAGGCGAGACAGCTTCGCCACAACGGCCGGGTGGCGCTGTACTACTGCCGACCGGAGCGCTTTTTCGGCGTCATGCTGTCCGGATCGATGGAGGTGGTGAGGAACAAAGCCATCAAGCAGTCGCTGTGGCAGGAGGAATGGTCGGCGTTCTGGACCAGGGGACCGAGCGATCCGAGGTACCGCGCCTATCGCTTCCAGCCGGATGGGGCCAAGGGGTGGAATTCCGAGGAAACCTTCCGCTTCCCGCTTTGAGAGGTCGGCGACCGTGAAGGACCAGCGTCAAGGCGGGTTCCTGATTGCCAAGATCCATCAGCTGGCGGGCCGGATATTCAACCGGTTGCTGAAGGATTACGGCATCACGGAGCTCAACACGGCTCAGGGCAGGATCATGTTCGTGCTGTGGCGGAGTGACGGGATCCCCATCTCCGATCTGGCGGAGAAGACCGGCCTGGGGAAATCGACTCTGACCAGCATGCTCGATCGGTTGGAGAAGACGGGTTTCCTCCGCCGATCTCCTTCTCCCGACGACCGCCGCAGCCTCCTCGTCTTCCGGACCGAGAAGGACAGGTCGTTGGAGGAGGAGTATGTCCGGGTATCCCGGCACATGACGCGACTCTTCTACGATGGCTTCTCAGAAGCGGATATCGATCGGTTCGAAATGGATCTGGAGAGGATCCTTCGGAACCTGGAATCCCTGGATGAAGGCGCCTGAGGGGTGGAGTGCAGCCCCTGCCCAGTGTGCTGGGCTACCGCTCGCCCGGGGCGGAGATCGCGCACGGACCGGTGCGCGTCTATCAGGGAAGCCGCTACGTACCTTCCGAGAAAGGCTAGGCGGTTCTGCGGATGGTTCGCGCGCCGCGTCCTACCCGGCCACCGACCAGGTCCTGCCTGTTCTGATCAGCCGGTTCAGGTCACCGCAGCAGGCGGCGTCCAGGCGCGATTGCACCTGATCCTCGTAGGCTGGCGCCGGATCGCAGTAGATGACGCCCAGGGCCACCGGGAGGTCGGGCGGCTCCATGGCGACGAGGAGTTGCCCGAGCGCCCTGTCCCTTTCGTCGTGGACGAGCAGGTCATCGATACCGACGCCGTCTTCACCAATCGCCACGACTTCCAGCTGAAGGCTGCCGGGCTTCAACCGCAGACCCTTGTTTCGCTCCGCACCGAAGACGAGCGGCTGGCCGTGCTCGACGTGGATCTGGCGGTCGCTCGCCACCGTCTTGTCGGTGAAGTCGCCGAAGGCGCCGTCGTTGAAGACGATGCAGTTCTGGAAGATCTCGGCGAACGACGCACCGTGATGCTGGTGCGCCCGCTTGAGCACCTCGACCAGATGCTTCTGTAGGGTATCGACCGAGCGTGCGACGAAGCGGGCCCCGGCGCCGAGGGCGAGCGAGCAGGCCGAAAGCGGTCGCTCGAGCGAACCCTGGGGACTGGAGGGCGAGAGCGTACCCTGCCGCGATGTGGGAGAGTACTGGCCCTTGGTGAGGCCGTAGATTTCGTTGTTGAAGAGGCAGATCTGCACGTCCAGGTTGCGCCGCAAGATGTGGAGCGTGTGGTTGCCGCCGATGCTGAGGCCGTCGCCGTCGCCGCTGACGATCCAGACGTCGAGATCGGCGTTGGCCAGCTTGATGCCGGTGGCGAACGCCGGTGCGCGTCCGTGGATCGTGTGGAATCCGTAGGTCGACATGTAGTACGGGAAGCGCGAGGCGCAGCCGATTCCGGAAACGAACACGGTGTTCTCGCGCTTCGCGCCGAGCTCGGCCAGCGTCTTCTGGATCGCCTTGATGATCGCGTAGTCGCCGCAGCCGGGGCACCAGCGCACTTCCTGGTCGGACGCGAAATCGGCGGGCTTCATCGGTAGTACGGTCGCGGTAGCCATCGTCACTTCTCCATGCGCTCGCGAATCGCGGCGTGTATCTCGGCAATCTTGAACGGCTGGCCCTTCACCTTCGCCAGCGACTCGCCGGGGATCAGGTACTCGCTGCGCAGCAGCGTCACCAGCTGCCCACGGTTCATCTCCGGCACGAGCACCCGGTCGTACTGTCGGAGCAGGTCGCCCAGGTTGCGCGGGAACGGCGACAGGTAGCGCAGGTGGATGTGAGCGACGTCGTGACCCTCCTCGCGCGCGCGCCGCACTCCCTGGTAGATAGGCCCATAGGTCGAGCCCCAGCCCACCACGGCCAACGACCCGCTCTCGGGTCCCAGCTCGGGCTTTTGCGGCGGGATGTGATCGGCGATCCCGGCGATCTTCGCGGCGCGCGCCTCGGTCATGCGGGCGTGATTCTCGGGGTCGTAAGAGATGTTACCGGTGTCGTGGTCTCGCTCGAGGCCGCCGACCCGGTGCTCGAGCCCTGGCGTACCCGGCCTCACCCAGGGTCGCGCCAGGGTCTCCGGGTCGCGCAGGAACGGGTGGAACCCCTCCGGGTCGGTCCGGAACGTCACCGGGAACTCGGGTAAGGCGTCGATGTCGGGTATCGCCCAGGGTTCGGCCGCGTTCATCAAGTAGGCGTCGGTCAGCATGATGACCGGCGTCATGAACTGGGTCGCCAGGCGTACCGCCTCACGCGCCACATCGAAGCAGTCGACGGGCGAGGCGGCGGCGATGACCGCGGCGGGCGAATCGCCGTGCCGTCCGTGCAAGGCCTGGAGCAGGTCGGCCTGCTCGGCTTTGGTGGGCATGCCCGTCGATGGACCGGCGCGCTGGGCGTTGACGATGACCAGCGGCAGCTCGGTCGCGACGGCCAGGCCGGCGGCCTCGGTCTTGAGGGCGACGCCAGCGCCGGAGCTGGCGGTGACGCCGAGGGCGCCGCCGTAGGAGGCGCCGATCGCCGAGCAGATGGCGGCGATCTCGTCCTCCGCCTGGAAGGTGACGACGCCGTAGTCGGCCAGCTTGGCCATGGCGTGGAGCAGGGGCGAAGCGGGTGTGATCGGATAGGACCCAAAGACGATGCGACCGAGTCCGGCGGCGCGCGCCCCGGCCAGCAGGCCGTAGGCGGTGGCATCGGTGCCGGTCACGGTGCGGTAGAGGCCCGGTTCGACGTCGGCCGCAGCCACGGTGTAGCCGACGATGTCGCTGGGCATCTCGGCGGTTTCGCCGAAGACGTGACCGGCGTTGAGCGCAGCGATATTCGCGGCGGCGATCTCGGGTTGCTTGGCGAATTTTTGGTTGAGCCACTGGACGGTGGCGGCCCTCTTGCGGCCGTACATCCACAACATCAGGCCGAGGGCCCAGAGGTTCCGGGAGCGACGGGCCTCTTTCGACGACAGACCGAAATCCTTGACGGCCTCTTCCGTCAGGCGCGTGATGTCGAGCTTGATCAGCTGATAAGGCGCCAGAGTGTCATCCTCGAGAGGGCTCGTCTCGTAATCGGCTTTCTTCAGGTTTCGGTCGGTGAACGAGCTCTCGTCCACGATGACCATACCGCCGATGCGCAGGTCGGACAGGTTGACTTTCAGCGCGGCCGGGTTGAATGCGACCAAGACGTCCAGCTCATCGCCGGAGGTCCGGATATCAACGGAACCGAAGTGGACCTGGAAGGCGGAGACGCCGTACGTGGTTCCAGCGGGTGCCCGGATCTCGGCCGGGTAGTCGGGAAACGTGGCGACATCGCTGCCGGCCAGGGCGCTCTCCATGGCGAACTGGGTGCCGGTAAGCTGAATCCCGTCGCCCGAATCGCCGGCGAAGCGGATCACGGTGGCGTCGCGGATTTCGCGCGCGCGGCTGATGCCCGAGGTGCCAGCGCTGGGGTCGGCGCGGCCGGCTCCGTTACCGTCAGAGGTATGGGTACTCATGATGCGACTGCCTCTATCCAGTAATGAGAAGGACTATCAATTGACCTATTGTATCCAGTTTGCGCGCCGCCGCCAGCCGTGCTTCCTGCGCTCAGCCTCGTGGGAGTTTCTCTACCCGGGCGAAGAAGCGGTCGATTTCCTCTTCGCTGTTGTAGACGTTGGGCGAGATGCGGATCGTGTTGAGTCCCTGGGTCTGAAAGGGACGGAAGACGAAGCCGCCTTCGCGGTACATCCGTTCGAAGACCGCGGCGCTCGAGATAGCGCGGACCTCGAGGGCGAACAGCGAGGCCGCGCGCTCCCAGTCGTGTGGCGAGCGCCAGATGACCCGCTGCGATCCCTCGGCGGCTGAGAGGAACCGATCCCATAGCTGACGATAACGCCCCAGCTTGGCCTCGACGCCCAGCTCGACCTGAAAGTCGATCGCGTCACCGAGGGTCATAACCTCGGCCAGGTTGCGGGTCCCGTAGTCCTCGAATAGGCGGGCGGTTCCCTGCCAACGGGCCTGTCCCCAGGTCACCCACATAGGGCGAATCCGTTCCTGAACCTCGCGGCGAACGTAGAAGAGGCCAAGCCCCTTGGGGGACTGGACCCACTTGTGCGGGCTGGCGCTGTAGACGTCGACGCCCGCGTCGGTCACATCGACGTCGATCATGCCGACCGACTGGGCGCCATCGACGGCGACGATCTCGACGCCTTTGCTCTTGGCTAGAGCCGTGAGCTCCTTCACGGGATAGCGGAGCCCCACGATGTTGTCGATGTGCGGGAACGCGAGGACGCGCGTGCGGGGGCCGATGCGCCGGTCGTAGACGTCGAGCACGTCGTCGGCGTCCATCGAAGGGATGTCGAGGATCGGAAAATCGAAAGTCTTCACGGTGAAGCCCTTCACCTCGGCATAGTGCTGCCAGCAAATGCTGGCGCCGGCGTGATTCAGCGAGCTAAACAGCACTTCATCGCCGGGGCCCAAGTCCAATCCGGCGGCGAGCGTGTTGAAGCCCTCGGTCGTGTTGTGAGTGATCGCTAACTCTTGGGGCGCGCAACCGAGAAGACGCGCCGCCTTTTCCCGCACGATCTCGCGAGGCTCGTCCCAAGCACCGCCCCACATGTACAGCCAGGGGTTGGACTCGCAGGTGCGCAGGTAGGCGACCTGCGCTTCGTGAACGATGCGTGGGACGGTTCCGATGGACCCGTGATTGAAGTAGACGACCTCGGGCGCCAGTAGGTATCGCTCCCGCAGGGCGGCCCAGGACACGTCGTCAGCGCTCGTCGGTGAAAGAGAACGAAGTTCGGCGCCGACCGATTCGTCTAGCGCTAATAGACCGCCCAAGCCGGAGGCGCCGGCCATGGAGGCCAACTGCTTGATGAAGGCTCGTCGGTGGGTCATGGTGACGTCCCTTTGAGATTTGCTGTCCAGGATATACGCGCCGCGAGGGTGGTGATGGGCACCAACCTACGCTCGGTGATCCCAGCGATCAAACGGCCGCTGTGCGGGAGTGCTAGCCGGGTTATCTTGGTGGTGTTCGAACCTCAAGCCAGAAGCGGAGAACGACGAGGCCAATGTCAACGCAAAGGTTGTATCCGAGATTCGGCATGAGTGTATTGCTGGGTGGACTGGTGCTGGTGCCCACGAGTTGTGGGCCCGACCGGCTGGCCGAACTGCGATCGCGCCTGGAGATGCGGGCTGCGGAGGACGGAGCGGATGTCGTCGGCATCTACTTCCGCGACCTGACCAGTGGTGATTCGATCCTGCTCGATATCGACAGCCGGGTACACGCGGCCAGTATGATGAAGGTCCCGGTGCTGATCCAGCTATTCAGGGATGCCGAGGCGGGGGCCTTCGCTCTGGACGACAGTATCATCGTCAGCAACACCTTCGAGTCAATCGTTGATGGTTCGCTTTACGAGCTCAGCGTGCCGGACGACAGCGAGGGTACCCTCTACGCCCGGCTGGGCGAGAAGGAGAGCATCCGTCAGCTGGCGGAATTGATGATCACGGTCTCAAGCAACCTGGCGACGAACATCCTGATCCAGCTGGTGAATGCAGAGCGCGTCCAGGCGACGATGCACGAGCTGGGCGCCGACTCGATCGCCGTGCTGCGCGGCGTCGAGGACATCAAGGCCTACCGCGCCGGCCTCAGCAACACGACGACGGCGCGGGACCTGGGAGTCATCTTCGAGGCGATCTACGAGCAGCGTGCCGCGGGCCCCGAGTCGTGCCGGGAGATGATCGACATCTTGTCGCGCCAGCGGTTCAATGAGGGGATTCCCGCAGGGCTGCCGGCCGGAACGCGCGTGGCCCACAAGACAGGCTCGATTACAGAGATCCGTCACGATGGGGGGATCGTCTACACCGAGGCCGGAGACGCCTTCGTGCTGGTGGTGTTGACGAAAGGCATCGAGGACAGTTCGGTGGCTGACGCGTTGATCGCGGACGTAGGGCGGTTGGCCTTCGACTATGTTGCCGGCTAGACGGGTGGAACGGCTGTGGGCGGATCGTCTCGCTCTGGCCTCCCCCGCGCTCACGGCTGCGCCGTGACCGCGGGGTCGCAAGACCAGTTTCGCCACGACGACCCGCTCCCCGCCTGTAGCGCTCGTCGTCTCGATCGCCTGCGTCATCGTCGTCATCGATGG
>JASFMO010000185.1:0-6887 GCA_050117535.1 Gemmatimonadales bacterium
CGGTTGGCCGAGTAGTCCACGCGACAGAACCGTGTTCGGTCCGCGGCCTTCGGCTCGGCAGTCGAAGGCCGCGTTGCTGTTGTTCCTTTGAGTCGCCACTTTCATCCGTCTCCTTATCACGCAATCACATCAGCGGGAGGTCGTATCATGGGCCGGCGCATTGACTCCTTCGCCAGCATTCTCGTGCTCGCCATCGCGACGTTCGTTGTACAGCCCGTGGGCGCCTATGCCCAGCCGGGCGATGCGCAGCAGGGTGTTCTCGGTTTCTACCGCTATCCGGCCTTGCACGGTGGAACCCTCGTATTCGCGGCCGAAGGCGACCTGTGGAAAGTGTCGACGCGAGGCGGCGTCGCCGAGCGGTTGACCACTCACGCCGCCGAGGAGACGAATCCCCTCATCTCGCCGGACGGCAACACGCTGGCCTTCACCGCCCGCTATGAGGGACCCGCCGAATTGTACACCATGCCCTTGAACGGCGGCGTCCCGGTGCGCCGTACGTACGAGGCCGAGACGTCGGTGGCGACAACGTGGACTCCCGATGGTGAGCTGGTCTATACGACGCTCCATTATTCTACGCTGCCGAAACCGATCATGGTGAAGTTGAACCCGTCGGATTATTCGCGTTCGCTGGTGCCGTTGTTCGACGCCACTGAGGCGGCCTACGACGCGATGGGCACGGCGCTGTTCTTCGTCCGGCCGCCTTTCCATAACAACGTGACCAAACGGTATACCGGCGGTACGGCGCGGGACATCTGGAAGTTCGCCGAGGGCGCCGAGGAAGCCGTCGAACTGACCGGTGACTACGGGGGGGAAAGTCATTCGCCCATGTGGCACGACGGCCGCGTCTACTTCGTCAGCGACCGTGACGGGACGATGAACATCTGGTCGATGGACGAGGACGGCGGCGACTTGCGCCAGCACACCCGGCACGCGGGCTGGGACGTGAAGAACCCATCGTTGTCGCAGGGACGGATTGCCTACCAGTGGGGCGCCGACATCCGGATCTACGAGATCGCTTCCGGGGCAGACGAAGTGGTCCCGATCACCCTGGCCTCCGACTTCGATCAGTTGCGCGAGAAGTGGGTCGACGATCCGATGGAGTATCTCACGGCGGCGCACATCCATCCCGACGGCGAGAGCGTCGTGTTGACGGCTCGAGGACGGGTATTCGTCGCGCCGGCGAAGCAGGGTCGGTTGGTGCGAGTTTCCCGCAAACCGGGAGTGCGCTATCGCGATGTCGTGTTCATGCCCGACGGCGAGACGCTTGTGGGATTGTCGGACGAGACGGGCGAATTCGAGTTCGTCGCGTTGCCGGCCAACGGCGTCGGGGATGGCCGACCGCTGACGGATGACGGCGTCATCCTCAGGTTCCAGGGTCATCCGTCTCCGGACGGCAAATGGATCGCCTACGACGACAAGAACAATGACCTGTGGGTGCTCAACGTGGCCAGCGGCGAGCAGCGCAAGATCAACGAGTACCGAGAGGGGATCGGCGACAAGGCCTGGTCGCCGGGCAGCCGCTGGTTGGCGTACAGCATGGAAGCGCCAAACACCTTCCGCCAGATCAGGCTGTACAACGTGGAGAGCGGGAACACCGTCCCGTTGACCAGCGACCGGACGAACTCCTTCAGCGTAGCGTGGGATCCCAATGGCGAGTTCATCTACTTCCTTTCGGATCGCAACCTGCGCTCGTTGGTCGGGAGCCCCTGGGGTGCGCGTCAACCGGAACCGTACTTCGACCGCTCGATCGAGATCTTCCATGTGTCACTGCGAAAAGGCCTGCGTTCGCCGTTCAAGCCGGACGACGAGCTCAGCGGCGAGAGCGGAGACGGTCAACATGAGCGCGGGGGCGAAGCGAGCGCGAATGTCCCGTCGATTCGCATAGACCTGGATGGCTTGCCGCGACGGGTGAAGCAGGTTCCGGTGGAGTCCGGCAACTACACGCGGCTGTACGTGAACGGCAAAGCGTTGTTCTTCCAGTCGCGCGAATCGGGGCCGAACGCTGACTCTCACCTGCTGACGGTGAAGATCGGCAACGAGAAGGTCGAGCCTGTGACGCTGGTCGAAGACATCCGCGGCTTCGAGTTGTCGCAGGACGGGAAGAAGATCCTCGTCCGCAAGGGACAAGACCTTCACGTGATCGACGCCAAGCCGGCGAAGGCCGACCTGAGCGAGACTCGCGTCGACCTGAGCGGCTGGACGTTTCCTCTCGACGTGCGCGAGGACTGGCGTCAGATCTTCGTCGACGCCTGGCGGATGGAGCGCGACTACTTCTACGACCCCAACATGCACGGCGTCGATTGGGACGCTACCTTGGCCCGGTACCTGCCGCTGGTCGATCGGGTCACCACGCGGGACGAGCTGTCCGATCTGATCGGTCGCGTGGTCGGCGAGCTCTCGGCCCTGCACACGAGCGTGCGGGGCGGTGACCTGCGGAGCGGTGATGACGACGTGGGAGTCGCGACACTGGGCGCGCGTCTGTTTCGCGACGCGAGCGTCGGTGGTTACCGCATCGACTACATCTACCAGTCGGATCCCGACTATCCGGATGAGATGTCGCCGCTAGGGGATCCCGATCTGGAGATCTCGATCGGCGACGTTATCGAGGCGGTGAACGGTGTCGGTACTCTCGAGGTGCCGGATGTCGGGGCTCTGCTCCGCAATCAGGAAGGGCGGCAGGTGCTGCTGACCGTGCGCTCCGGAAACGAATCCAGGAATGTGATCGTGGTTCCGACGGCGAACGAGTTCGGATTGCGCTACAGCGATTGGGAGTACACGCGGCGTCAGATCGTCGAGGAGGCGGGAGACGGCAAGCTGGGCTACGTCCACCTGCGAGCCATGGGCTCGAACGACATCGCGCAGTGGTACCGCGAGTTCTATCCGGTGTTCGACCGGCAGGGGCTGATCGTCGACGTGCGGCACAACCGGGGTGGCAACATCGACAGCTTCATACTGGAGAAATTATTGCGCAAGGCCTGGATGTACTGGAAGTACCGGGTGGGCCGGGAAGCCTGGAACATGCAGTACGCCTTCCGCGGGCATATCGTCGTGCTGGTGGACCAGAACACCGCATCGGACGGCGAGGCGTTCGCTGATGGTTTCAGCCGTCTAGGACTGGGCACGGTGATCGGTATGCGCACCTGGGGCGGCGAGATCTGGTTGAGCTCGGCCAACCGTTTGAGCGATCGCGGTCTGGCGCGGGCGCCGATGAACGGTGTCTACGGACCCGAGGGCGAGTGGCTGATCGAGCAAATCGGCGTGGTGCCGGACATCGAAGTGGACAACCTGCCGCACGCGACCTTCAACGGCTCGGACGAGCAACTCGACACCGCGATCCACTTTCTGCTCGAGGCGATCGAGCGAGATCCGCGCGAGGTCCCGCCGGCTCCGCCGTACCCCAACAAGGCGTTCGACTATAGGAAGGCCACGTCGAGCCAGGAGGAGGGTGGTCGGTGAGGAATGCGTGTCCGACCCAAAGAGCCGCCGGAATGAAGGCGGCTCGCTTCCTCTAGTGGCTATCGAGCGAAACGACAACTGAGAGAAACGCGATGAACGCTGACGACTTGCGAGCGATCATGGAGTTCCTGCGGGGGCGTGTCCGCCTCGAGATGGGCGAGGCGGCCGACGCGGTTACTATCCGATTCGATGTTCCCTCGGCGGCCGACATGGTGGCGGCAGGTCTGCATCCGGAAGGTAGCGAGAGCATTCTGTCCGCTCCGTGGTGGGACGAGATGGTGGGTGACGTGGTCGAGACGCCCGAGATGTGCGAGCCGGAAGACACTGCGGAAGAGGTGTTGGCTTACGCCAGGGATGTCGTGTCCGAGTACATCCTGAAACGTGCCACGCTCTGACCCGGCCGGGCAGGGCGCCGAGGGCAGCCTTCCTTCATCGTACGACAAGCGTGGGTTTGTGCCCGCTCGGCCGCTGGCGTAGTTTCTCATTCTTCGCACTCAGGTTCGCTCAATAACTCCTGGAGAGCCATGAACATGAACATCTCCCGCCTCATGTTGCTGCTGACCGTCCTCGCCGTTCCGAGTACCGCGCTCGTGGCGCAAGAAGCCGACTCGCGCCTCGGCCAGACGGACTACGAGGCCCTCGCGTTCCGTAACATCGGACCCGCGATCAACGGTGGGCGAATCGCCGACATCGATATCCACCCCGATAACCGTAGCGTCTGGTACGTGGCGGTGGGCTCGGGTGGCGTGTGGAAGACCGAGAACGCCGGCACCACTTGGCAGCCGATCTTTGACGACCAACCGTCCTATTCGATCGGCTCGGTCGTCATCGATCCGAGCGAGCCCTCCACTGTCTGGGTGGGCACGGGTGAAGACGTGGGCGGCCGGCACGTGGGGTACGGCGACGGCGTGTACAAGAGCGCCGACGGCGGCCGCACCTGGCAAAACAAGGGGCTCAGGAACTCCGAGCACATCTCAACGATGCTGGTGCATCCCGAAAACTCGGATGTCGTCTGGGTGTCGGCGCAGGGGCCGCTATGGACCCCCGGTGGCGAGCGCGGCCTCTACAAAACGGCCGACGGCGGAGAGTCGTGGCGGAAAGTGCTGGGCGACGACGAGTGGACCGGTGTGACGGACATCGTCATGGATCCCCGGGACCCCGACGTGCTCTATGCCGCCACATGGCAGCGCCATCGCACTGTGGCCGCCTACATGGGCGGCGGCCCCGGCTCCGGGATCCACAAGAGCACCGACGGCGGCGAAACCTGGACCAAGCTCACCACAGACTTGCCGTCTTCCAACCTGGGGAAGATCGGGCTCGCGATCTCGCCACAGGATCCCGACATCGTTTACGCGGCCATCGAGCTCGACCGCCGTTCGGGCGGACTGTACCGGTCCGTGAACCGTGGCGCGTCGTGGACGAAGATGTCCGACGCCGTCTCGGGCGGCACCGGACCTCACTACTACCAGGAGCTCTACGCCTCGCCGCACCATTTCGGCCGGCTCTACCTGGTGAGCGCCAGGACGCTCATCTCCGACGATCACGGTGCCACGTTCCGCGGGATCAACATGGGGGGAAAGCATTCGGACGACCACGCGATCGCGTTCCAGCCGGATGATCCGAATTACCTGCTGGTCGGCAGTGACGGCGGCCTGTACGAGACGTACGACGACATGGAGACGTGGCGGTTTCTCCGCAATCTCCCCGTCATGCAGTACTACAAGATCTCGGTGGACAATGCCGAGCCATTCTACTTCGTGTACGGCGGCACACAGGACAACGGGTCCAACGGTGGCCCGTCGCGCACGGACACCGACCACGGCATCCGCAACGCCGACTGGTTCAAGACGCTGGGCGCGGACGGCCACGGCTCGGCGACCGAGCCGGGCAACCCCAACATCATTTACGCCGAGACACAGCAGGGTGGCCTGCACCGGGTGGATCGGATCACGGGCGAGCAGGTGTTCATTCAGCCACAGGCGGGGGAGGGGGAGGGGTTCGAGCGCTTCAACTGGGACGCGCCGATCGAGATCAGCCCGCACGACCCGCAGCGGATCTACTTCGCGTCGCAGCGCGTGTGGCGCACCGACGATCGGGGTGACAGCTGGACGCCCATCTCCGGCGACCTGACCCGGAACCAGGAGCGGATCGCGCTGCCGATCATGGGCCGACAGCAGAGCTGGGACAATCCTTGGGATGTCTCGGCGATGTCGAATTACAATACGATCACGTCTTTGGCCGAATCGCCTTTCGTGGAGGGCCTGATCTACGCTGGCACCGACGACGGCTTGCTGCAGGTGACGGAGGACGGGGGCACGACGTGGCGCCGCATCGAAGTGGGTAGCATTCGGGGTGTGCCGGGTACGGCGTTCGTCAACGACATCAAGGCCGACCTATTCGACGCAAATACCGTCTATATGGCGCTCGACAACCACAAGTATGGCGACTTCAGTCCCTATCTCGTGAAGAGCACGGACCGGGGCCGCTCCTGGCGCTCCATCGCCGGGAACCTGCCCGACCGCCACCTGGTGTGGCGGGTAGTGCAGGATCATGCGGACCCGCAGCTGATGTTCGCCGCCACGGAGTTCGGGGTTTTCTTCACCAAGAACGGCGGCGGCCAGTGGATCGAGCTCGAAGGCGGAATGCCCACCATCGCTCTCCGTGACATCACGATCCAGCGAGACCACGAGGATCTGGTCGCCGGCTCGTTCGGCCGCGGGATCTTCATCCTGGACGACTACACGGCGCTGCGCGAACTGAGCCCGGAGATGCTGGCCCGGGAGGCGGCGCTCTTCCCGGTCCGGACGGCGCAGTGGTACGTGCCGAAGAATGTGGTGGGTTCCGAGGGAGACGACGACTATCAGGCGGAGAACCCGCCGTTCGGCGCCGTGTTCACCTATCACCTACGCGACGGCTACGAGTCGATGGAAGCGGAGCGCAAGGCACGGGAAGGCGAGCTGGGTGAGGAGGAGAACGTCCCGTTCCCGGGTTGGGACGTGCTGGACGCGGAGCAGCGAGAGCAGGGCCCCACGGTCCAGATCGTCGTGCGGGACACGGAGGGGACCGTCATCAATCGCGTCAGCGGGCCCACGTCCGCCGGCTTCCACCGGGTGAGCTGGGATCTACGGTACGCGCCGAAGAGCTTGATCGGGCTGGAGGGTGCGTCCGGTGGCAGCGGCTTCTGGGCGCTACCCGGGAGCTATGCCGCCACACTCGTCAAGGTTGAGGCGGGTACGGTGAGCGAGCTTGCCGGTCCCGTATCGTTCGAGGTGCGACCGCTGAGGGACGGGGCGCTGCCGAGGGCGTCCAACGAGGTGATCGCCGCGTTCCGCGAGGGGTTGGAGACGTTCCAGCAAGACCTCGCCCGCGCTAACAATCTCTTGGATCACCAGATCCAAAAAGTGCAGGCGATGCAAACGGCGCTCGAGCGG
>JASFMO010000186.1:0-6856 GCA_050117535.1 Gemmatimonadales bacterium
ACCAGATGTCGAGGGGAGAGTAGTCCGTATGCAGAAAATAGTGACCGACCGCCAACTGGCAGAACACCGGCACCCGGTCGGGCTCGCCTAACTTCATGGCAATGCTGACACGCTCCCTGCTGTTCATGGGCTCCTCGATGACATAGTCAACGGCACTCGTGACGTGACTTCTGTTCGGTACCCTGCTGCAGAGTATATTGCTACTTACGCTGTCCGTTCCTGTGTCGCTAGAGTGTGCGCCCGCGCGGGTGAGGGCCCGATCGTTTCTAGCGGGGAACACTAATCTACGCCTCGCGGGGCATCGAAAAAGGTCGGCCCGTCCGACATGATCGACTACAAAGTACTGAATCAACTACTCTACGACGGCAAGGCCGATGCGGTTCGGGAGTGGGTCGAGCGGGCGCTGTCGGAGGGGCACTCGTTGGAAGAGGTGCTGGCGAAAGGGCTGATCGACGGAATGCGCCTCGTCGGTGAAGACTTCAAACACAACCGAATCTTCGTACCCCAGGTCCTCGTCGCCGCCAGAGCGATGAGGACGGGTATGGCGGTTTTGCAGCCCCTACTGACCGAGACGACCGCTGCCAAGCCGATTAGCACTGTCGTCATGGGCACCGTGAAGGGCGACCTGCACGACATTGGCAAGAACCTCGTTTGCATGATGTCCGAGGGAGCCGGCCTCCGCGTGATCGACCTGGGCGTGGACCAGACGGTGGACCGTTTCCTGGCCGCGGCTAGAGAACACAACGCCGATCTGGTCGGTATGAGCGCGCTTCTCACAACAACAATGCCGTACATGAAAGTCGTGATCGACGGTTTCAAGGCCGAGGGCCTCGATCACGTCAAGCTGTGCGTTGGCGGCGCACCCTTGAACGAAGGGTTTGCCGCAGAGATCGGCGCCCACGGATATGCCGCCGATGCCCCGAGCGCCGTCGATCTCTTTTCTCGCCTCTCCTCATCGCCGGAAACGACCTGAGGAAGATCCGTGATCGACGTCACCGTCGAGGCGCGCACCTTGGAGGCCCAACCCGGTCTTTCGCTGTTTGAGTGCGCCGAACGCCTGGAGCTTCCCGTCACCAACTCCTGTCAGAGCCAGGGTACATGCCGTGAGTGCATCGTCGAAGTCACCGACGGCGCCGATATCCTGGCCCCCCGAACCGATCGCGAGCGCCACCTACACGGCCAATTCCGGCTCGCCTGCCAGGCGGTGATCCAGGCTCCCCAGGGAAAAGTCGCGTTTCGTCGACTGAGACGGGGCGACGTCCGAATTCTCGAGACGGCCCACGACTTGCCGCGTGCCCAGCGCCTACCGACCCTCGATCCCGCCGTCACCCGCGACGGCGGGCGCGTCTGCCTGGAAGGCACACCGATAGCGCAAGCGACGGATCGCTTGTACGGTCTCGCACTCGATATCGGGACGACTACCGTCGTCGTCCGGCTCGTCGATCTCGAAACCGGGCGCGTGACGGCCACCCAGTCGTTCGAGAACCCGCAGTGCTACGCCGGGTCGGACGTAATGGCGCGAATCGCCGCAGCAGCGGGTGATGCCGACCTGCGTCTGCAGAAAACGCTGATCGCCTATATCAATCAGGCCGTTCGGCGACTCCCCTGCCCGCCGTCCAGCATCTTCGAGATCACCGTCGCCGGCAATCCAACCATGCGCGATCTTCTCTTCAATCTGGATGTCCAGTCGCTGGGACAGAGCCCCTATCGGTCGACCAGCGAGATCGAGCGAGTAATGGGAATTCGCGCAGGGACGCACCTGACGGCGCCGGCGCATGACCTCGGACTGACAGTGCACTCGTCGGCGCGAGCCTACGGTATGCCGATCATCTCCAGTCATGTCGGAGCCGATGCCGCTGCCTGTCTCCTCGCCATCGACGCGCCGAACGAGGATCGACTCATCGCGCTGATGGATATCGGAACGAACACCGAGATCGTGATTGGCTCGCGTCGCCGGATGTTGGCGGCCTCTTGCCCCGCCGGGCCGGCCTTCGAGGGAGGCACGATCACCTGCGGGTTACCCGCTTTCCCCGGTGCAATCGAACGCGTGCGCCTCGACAGCTCCGGCGTTGTCGACTACGACGTGGTCGGCGATGGAGACCCGCAGGGCATCTGCGGCTCGGGCCTGGTGGACGCGCTCGCCGAGCTGCTCCGTGCGGGACGAATGAACAGCGTCGGTCGAATCGGCGCTGATCGGTTCGTGCTCGACGCCGACGCCAATATCTATCTGACCGAGCAAGACATCAGCCGCCTGGCTCAGGCCAAGGCTGCCAACGCGGCAGGCTGGAGACTGATCACCAAAGCCTACGGCGCGACCTACGGCGATATCGAACGGCTCTATCTGGCCGGCGGTTTCGCCAACCATCTCGACATCGCAGCGGCGATTCGCATTGGCCTGATCCCGCCCGTGCCGCGTCAGCGAATCCAGCCGATTGGCAATGCGGCCATCGAAGGGGCGACGCTCGCCCTTCAATCGCTAGCGCTTCGCCGAGCGATCGAAGCCTTCGCCGACACGATCGAGCACTTCGAGCTGGAGACCGACGAAGATTTCTTCGACGCCTTTGTAGAGGGTTGCCAGTTCAAGCCGCTCTAATTGAATTGGCAACAACATTCCGGGACAGGACGGCACAAGAACGAAATGAAGCTCAAAGAGGCCCTGAAACAGCGCGTGCTGCTCTGCGACGGCGCCATTGGCACCGAGCTCCAGAAGACGGGCCTCGAGCCCGGCGCGTGCGGCGAGCGACTGAACATCGATCGTCCCGAGCTCGTGTTGGCCATTCACAAGGCCTACGTCGACGCCGGCTCGGATTGCATAACGACCAATACCTTCGGCGCCAGCCGGATCATGCTCGAGCGCCACGGCCGCGCCGACGATGTCCAAGCCATCAATCGCGCTGCGGTCCGCTTGGTCCGCGAGGCGTTGGGCCCGGTGCCCGGTTACGTGCTCGGCGATGTCGGACCGCTCGGCGGCCTGCTCGAGCCCTATGGAGACTTGTCCGAGGAACGGGCGCGAGCTGCGTTCGCCGAGCAGACGGCCGTACTCGTCGAGGCCGGCGTCGACGCCATCCTAGTCGAGACCCAAACGAGTCTCGAAGAGCTTGGCATCGCCGTTTCCGCCGCTCGCGAAGCCGGCGCCCCCAACGTCATCGCATCGATGGCCTATGATGTGACGCACGACAACAAGGACCTGCGCACGATGATGGGCGTCGCACCCGAGGACGCCGCACGCTTCATGGCTGACGCGGGTGTCGACGTGCTGGGTGTCAACTGCGGCGGTGGCGTCAATGTAGAGTGGGCCGCTCGCGCCGTGCGGCGCTATGGTACCGTTTGCGACCTACCGACCCTGGCACAGCCCAATGCCGGACAACCGGTGCTGGAGGATCTCCAGGTGATTTACAAGGAAGAACCCGCGGCCATGGCGGCTCAACTCCCGCTTCTCCTCGACGCGGGCGCCTCGCTGGTGGGAGGGTGCTGCGGGACCACCCCCCAGCACATTCTTCTCTTCCGCAAGCTGCTTGACCGACACGACGCTCGCCGTCGCTGATCGTTGGGCTCCGGCATTCAGCGTGGTCGAGGTCAGAGCGCATAAGTCATACTTAAACAACAACTTAGTTGTTTTGTCTGAGATGACTTCACGGTAAGTATCACCACACATCCCCACCCTCGTCCATCCAGCCGCCTCGGCCCGACTCGCGGTGGGCGCACCCCTCGGCCCGGGTCGCCTCGCCTTGCCCCCTGCGTCAGGCCCGTCGACTAGGGATCAGCCTGCGATCCGACAGCATCTCCTTGATCGCCATCGTCGCGACGAAGTGGGCACCGAACGCCGCGAGCATCAGGGCGAGCTCGGGCTCGATGACCTCGTAGAGCGCCCACCGCCAGGGCCCGGGCCACAGGTCTGAATCGTCAGGGACCGAGCGATAGTCGCAGAAGAGATGGTCGGGCTTCAGCGCTTCGGCCGCCGCGCGCTGCTCCGCGCTCCATTCGTCCAGCACCCAACCGACCGCAGGCGCACCCGCCTGCCGGGCATACTCGACCGCCGCGCGGTCGAACGAGATGATCACACAGCGGGCACGGGCAGGCTCCAGCACCTCGAGGACCCGGTCCACCACGCGTTCGATGCCGAACCTCTGCAGGCTGGTCCGTTTCAGCTCGACGAACGCCGTCACCTCACCGTGCTCGCCGAGCAAATCGGCCAGTTCCCCCAGCAGGGGGATCGTGATGCCCGAGAAGCGATGGCCGAGCCTCTGCTCCTCGTTGACCTCGACCTGCAAGACGTCGTCGAGCGCCATGTCCAACAGGCTCTTTTCGACGCGCGCCGTGCGCCACAGATCAGAGTCGTGCGACAGGACCGGAACGCCGTCCTTGGTCATCTGCACATCGCACTCCAAGTAGCGAGCGCCGGCTTCGATCGCCGCGCGTAGGCTGGGAAGCGTGTTCTCGGGGTAACGGAGGGCATATCCCCGATGCGCGATCAGCTCCGGCGGCTTCACGCGCACATTTTTGGGGAGATGGATCCACTTCGCGTGCATAGGTACCCTAAACGTTGCAGGACCCTAGAGACTCGGAGGGACATACAGCGAGCACTCCCGCACCTTCGCTCTGTCGCTGACGATCGCTGCAGACATCATCCTCGGCACCTGGACATCCAATGCCCGAACGCCGAAGGCGGCGCCAAGCGACGGTTAACTCCGATCTGTCCAACTCCGATCGGCCCTGAGTCGGGGAATCCGCAGGGATGAAGGCCACGTCGACCTGCGCGAGGGCCTCATCCAGCGGCCGGCGACTGATGCGGACAATGTCGTACGGCACCCAGCCATTCTCGGCCATGTGCTGCACCACCTCTGGGAACTCTGGTGTGCCTTGCAGCGTGGCGATGAAGCTCGACTCGACGATAACAATATCGAAATCGCCCAGCCGCTCCCCCTTCCCGCGAAGCACCGAGAGCTCCGCCCCTTGACGTCGATCTTGCAGAGAGCAGGACGGGTTATCTCGCCGGCCACCTCATCAAGATGTTTAACCTCGACCTCATAACGTCCCTTCAGCTCGCAACCTCCGACCTCCTCGAAAAACGTCGAGGCCCCGATTTTGGGCCGCACCTTGATCGTCATGACAGTGTCTTCGTCGCCGAGGGCGAAGTTCCAGATTTCGGCCTCCCGCCTTCTCGCCCACTTCCGCATATAGGGAAGCGATTCACGCGTCGGATCGACCAGGACGTACTTCGCCGCGGGGAACGCCCGATACAGCCACGGCGTCCTCGGCCACCCCGATATCGAACACGCTGACAGGTGTCAGCCCCGCTCGTCCGATGTGTCGAAGAAAGCGTTCAGCCGAGGGCACGGCACCCTCGCGTGCAATCGTCTGGCCCAGCGCGGCGAACAGCTTGTTGATCATCGCCTTGACAGGTCCGGGTAGGCGCATCTGTTCCAGGCCTTCCGTTCCGTTTGTCCCCGATCGGCGGCGAAGCGAGCCCGACTCACCTCGAACCGCCGGGCCAGAGAGCAATCGACAGCGCAACCACGGCCCCTTCCCCGCGCGCCAGACCCCAGCGACCCACCGCCAGGTCGGCCTGGAGGATACCCGCGCGCAGTCCCGCACCGACAGTCAGGGACAGCTCCGAGAAATCCGAGGCTACCCCCGCCCGCAACGGCACGCGCCGCACCCACGTGAACTCACCTCCGACCGCAAACGACCGATCCCATTGGTTCCTCATCCGACCGCTGAGAACCTCGTAGTAGTCAGCGGCGAGAAGCACTTTCGGCGCTACGGGATAGGCAACTCCCAGTCGGAGGCGCCGCGGCGGTCCGAGGCGGCGGGCCAGATCCTCCAGACGCTCCCGGTCGGCCGCGTCAAGCTCGCGATATATCGTCGTACTATCTAGGGTGATCGTCCGCTCGAAATCGGACTCGACCGAGTACAGGGTCAGGTCGAAGTTCTCCAGGTTCCACGCGACATCCGCCACCATATTCTCGACCGCGACTCCCGCGACCAAGCCCTCCCAGCGCGCCGCGATCCCGAGGTCGAAGCCCCAGACGCGCCCGGCATCGCCGTGCTTCGACTCCAGCAGCTCGGCCGACGCATCAAGGGCGAGCGGCTCGGACGTCAGCAGCGAACCAAGGTCGTCGAAGCGATAATACGCGTGCATCACGGCGTACCTGAAGCTTGCCCCGATCGAGAAATCGACGGATGCATCGCCCGCCAGGGCTATGGCAAACGGCTGTGCGTAAGAGATGTGACCGCCGCTCAACCACCAGGCATGAGCCCGTGAGCCGCTCAGCTCGAAGTCCTTGCCCTCTCCCGACTCGCCGTCATTGCCGAACAGCACCAGCTCCAGCGCATCTGCATTCACGTCCCCGCGGCCAGCCGCCCGCGTGCCCAATCCGAAGCCAAAGCGGCCCACGCTGAAGCCCAAGACGCTGCCGCCGACCCCGAAGTCTAGCTCCAACAACTCGTCGGCATTCGCCGAGCGAACGTCCGCCAGCAACTTCGACTTCGTCGCGTCGTCCAGGAACCGGCCGTACAAGTCGTTGATCTGTCCGTACGTCAGCGCGTTGTTATTGAGATTCGCCGACGCGCTGGCCAGGCCAACCGACCAGCGCGGACGATCCGGCAGCCCGAGGTTCGCAGGATTCCAGAAGGAGGACTCATAGCCCCGCGCCACGGCCGAGTACGCGCTGGCCATCCCCTGACTACGCGCCGACGGCGTCAACAATTGACCGGCAGCCTCACTGCCGAGCGCCAACGACAGCGAGAGAGTCAGCAGTAGCCAACGCAGCGACGACGGCCACAGGTTCATTCGCCCACTCGCAATCGGCTTTGCAGCTTCAAGCTCACACGCGCTCTTTGGTCGGCCGTGATC
>JASFMO010000187.1:0-6825 GCA_050117535.1 Gemmatimonadales bacterium
CCGGGGGTTCTCAGCACCTTGGAAGCGGTGTTGGCGACACTGCGTCGGGTTGAGGATTGGGATGGAGAGACCGCCCTGACGGCGGTCCGGGTAGCAGGCAGGGAAGTGAACGCCAAGGGTAGGAACCTCTTCATGCCGGTGCGCGCAGCGATCACCGGAGCGACTCAGGGGCCCGAGTTGATCGACATTTTCGACGTCCAGGGTAAGGCGACAACCCTGCGGGTGCTGGAGCAAGCCTGCGCCCTGGCAAGCAAACAGGTAACGGAGTGAAGCTAGGATTTGAACTTGTCTGCAGTCGCTGCGAGCAGCGGAGCGACGCATCCGGAACCCCCAGCGTGTGCACCGATTGCGGCGCCCCGCTGCTGGCCGACTACCCCTTGCATCAGATCGCCGACCGATTCCGGCCGCGAGACCTGGCCAGCCGGCCCTGGACGATGTGGCGTTACCGCGAAGTCATGCCGCTGGGGTCCGACGAGGAACCCATCAGCCTCGGGGAGGGCGGTACGCCTCTGCTAAGTCTGCCCCGTCAAGCCCGGACCGCCGACGTCGCGACACTCTGGTTCAAGGAAGAAGGACTCAACCCGACCGCTTCGTTCAAGGCCCGCGGCATGTCCGCAGCGGTCACGCGGGCGGCCGCGGGCGGGGCCAAAGGCTTCGTCGTTCCCTCAGCCGGAAACGCGGCCGGCGCTCTCTCGGCTTACGGAGCACGAGCCGGCCTTCCGGTTCGGGTCTATATGCCGCTGGATACGCCAGCGCCGACCGTGGCCGAGTGTCGCAAACTCGGCGCCGACGTCGTGCTGATGCAGGGCGTCATCTCCGACTGCGGAGTCAGGGCTCGCGCCTTCGCCGCCGAAAGCGGTTACTTCGACGTCTCGACGCTGCGCGAGCCGTATCGAATCGAAGGCAAGAAGACGATGGGATACGAGATCTGCGAGCAGCTGGGTTGGGATCTGCCGGACGCGATCATCTATCCTACGGGGGGCGGCACCGGAATCATCGGGATGTGGAAGGCCTTCGCCGAGCTCGAGGCGCTGGGCTGGATCGAGCCCGGCCGGCGCCCACGCATGTACGTCGTGCAGTCGGCCGGTTGCGCCCCCATCGTCCGAGCGTGGCAGACGGGAGCCGAATCGGCCCACGCCTGGGAGGCGCCGGAGACGGTGGCCTCCGGCTTACGCGTCCCATCCGCCCTTGGGGATTTTCTCATTCTACGGGCGGTGCGCGAGAGCGGTGGCGCGGCCGTCGCGGTCAGCGACGCCGAACTCCTCAGAGCCGAGCGCGCTCTTTGCCACGATGGCCTCGCGGCGTGTCCGGAGGGGGGCGCGACATTGGCGGCGCTACACCGGTTGCGAGCGGACGGCCACATCGGTTCGGATGACCGTGTCGTGTGCTTCAACACCGGGGCCTGGCTCAAGTATCTCGACTGATCGCATGAGTCGCTGGCGGCCCGTCCTTCTGACAATCTTGGGATTTGGCCTGTGGCCTCCCGCGGTCGCGGTCGCCCAGTGGAACATCACGCCGAAGGCGGCGCTTCCCAGCGTTCCGTATTGGTGGCGGCTCGATTCCGAAACAGATGTCGGCCTACTACCACTGGTTTGGACCAACGAGATCGATGGCGGAAGCGGTGGCTGCTGCGCCATTGGAGCGGCGAGCCGCGTGGGGTTTGGTGCGAATACCTTGTGGCTGGGACTAGGCTTCGGTACGGAACCGGACGCGGGTGCGCTGGCCGGCCTCGAGATCGCCGCTGAGATCGAAGGCGGCGCGGTGGGCTTCCGCTCGCTTCACGGGCGAAGCGGCCTGGCCGCTTTCTACCCGATCCGTATCGGCGCCGACTCGGAGCCTGCTCGAGCCAGCCGCATCAGTCTCGGGGCCTCCACCGTCTGGCTCTACGACGATCGATATCTGGAAACCATCCCGTTTTTCGAATGTCCAGCACAGGCGCCGTCGGCGCCCTGCGAGTCGGTGGATACGCCGTATCCGTGGAGCGCCGGACAGGACAATGCTGTCGCCGCCGAGCTCGCCGGGGGTCGGGGAGAATGGCGCGCCCCTTACCTGACCGGGAGCCTCGGCCTCGGCCTCAAAGTTGCCGGCGGCGAGCACGGTTACCTGCGCGCCGAACTGGCGGCGGAAGTGCAAGGACAGTTGCGCCGCGCCGATTGGAGGATTCGGGCGGCAGGCGGCTGGAGCTCGGGTGATGCTCCTTTGCAGCGCCGGTTCCTGCTCTATGGCGCCGACCCCGTCTCCCGTTGGCTAAACCCCTACGTCGATGTGAAAGGCGCGTTGTTCGAGGATATCTCGTACCTCATGCCCGGCGGCCCCCACCTGCGCGCCTACGAAGCCACACAACCGCTGGTGAAGCAGTACGCCGCCGCTCTCGCCGAGATCGGTCGCTCCGGCGCCACGGCGGTCGGCTTCTGGGGGCGCGTGCACGGCTTTCTGGAGCTGGCCTGGACGCCGGGGATTCCAGAGCGGCTGGGGCCCGAGGCGATGAACGAGAGCGGAGCGCTGCTCTTCGACTGGCGCCAGCTTCCCGCTGGGGAGGATCAAGCTCTGGGTCGCTTCTTGGCTCGCAGTCTGGAGGTGTCCGAGATTTGGGCCGACGCTGGCGTCGGCTTGACCGGTGGATTCCGCAACGTCGCGGTGGAGGTCTCGTTCCCGTTCTGGGCCAGCGAACCGGCCTTCGCCAACGAACCGATCGGTGATGGCGAGAAGAAGGCGTTTGCCGCACGCTGGACGCTCTCCGTCTCGTTCTTCCCCTTGGGACGGCCACAGAGATGACAACGGATCGCCCACGCTGCTTGATTTTCGACCCCTTTTCCGGCATCAGCGGTGACATGGTTCTCGGGTCGCTCATCGACCTAGGGCTGCCAACCGAATGGTTGCGAGATCTCGTCGCGCAGCTCCCCGTCAAGGCGAGCATCGAGATCGGGGAAGTCAGTCGTGGTGCGATAAGAGCCCAGCGTGTCAGAGTCGATGCTCCCGGGCCCGAGCCGGCCCGCCACCTCTCCGACCTGCTGGAGATCTTGGAGCGCGCACCCGTGGCGGCGGCCGTCCGTGAGAAGGCGGGCGCCGCGTTTCAGCGTCTGGCGCAGATCGAGGGCGCGGTGCACGGGATCGATCCGGAGCAAGTCCACTTTCACGAGGTCGGAGCGGCTGACGCGATCGTCGACATCGTCGGGGCGATGGCGGGCGTCGTCGAGCTGGGAGTCGAACGGTGTTTCACACGGCCGGTGGCGCTCGGCTCTGGTTGGGTCACGGCCCAGCACGGGACATTGCCGGTGCCAGCGCCGGCGACGCTGAAGCTGCTTGAAGGGCTGCCCGTTCGTGACAGTGGTCTGGAGGGAGAACTCACCACGCCAACGGGCGCTGTCCTGCTCTCGGTTCTAACCGGCGGATCGCGCGCTCCCGCCAGTTACGTTCCACTCCGATCGGGCTTTGGTGCTGGCCATCGCGACCCCTCCAGTCACCCCAATTGTCTGCGGGTCGTCCTGGCAACGCTCGAGCCGAGCCTCGATATGTACGTGGTGCAAGCCGACGTTGATGACATGCCGCCGGAATACGTCCCTCCTCTACGTGAGGCCCTTGACACTGCCGGCGCCACCGACGTCTGGGTCTATCCCGTGCAAATGAAGAAAGGCCGGACTGGTCTACGCATCGAGGCCCTTGTCTACGACAGACAGCGCGAAGCCGTGGCGCGGGCTCTGTTCGCCCACAGCACGACGTTGGGCCTGCGCTTCTGGCCAGTCGAGCGGCAGGTATTGCTTCGGGAGACAAAGACAATAGAATGGCGCGGGTTCCCCATTCGGATCAAGACGAGTGCCGCGACGGAAGGGCACGTTACATGCAAACCGGAGTATGATGATATTGAAAAAGCGGCACGGGCTCTCGGCTTGCCGCCCTTGAGGGTGCGACAGGAGATCGAGAGACTACTGGACCCGCGCGGCTGACAGCAGGTGGGGTCATCAACATGGGGCACATTGTCCCACCGAAGGCTGAGGAGGGAAGTCAATGAGTTTGAGGCGGGTAGGATCGGTGATAGGCGCCATGGCGGTCGTGGCCCTAGTGGGACTCCCGACCGTCGCCGTCGCCCAGGACTGCGTCGGCGAGAAACCGCGCGGTGGTATGTACGCGACCAGCGCCGAGCTGTACTTGGATCGGGCCAGAACGGCGACCAAGCCTGAGGACAAGGCGGACCTGTACAGACAGGCCGTCGATGTTCTGCGAGACGGGTTCGAGCGGCAGCCCGACAACCCTCGGAACTACGAGCTAGCCGGCCAGGCCCTGGTCGGGTTGCGTGACTATGTAGCGGCCGACAGCGCCTACACCAAGGCCGTGGAGATGTGGTCGTGCTATTCCGGCCGTATCGACACTCTGCGCTACAACGCCTGGGTGCCGGTATTCAACCAGGCGGTGGGACACGCTCAGCGGGGAGATCTCGAGCAGGCGCTGACAGGTTACCAGAACGCCTGGACGATCTACAAGGAGCTCCCGCAGTCGATGCTGCAGATCGGCACCCTGTACGCGCAGCAGGCGTTGACCGCGCAGACCGACGCGGAGCGCGAGGAGCTACAGGAAAAGGCGATCGAGGCGTACACCATCGCAGCGGGCGTGTTGGCCGAGAGACCGGCGCGTCTGAGCGAAGCCCAGCAGCAGGAATTTGGCCGGGCGGCATCCTTCAACCTGGCCCAGCTGCTCGCCTTCGAGGAGCGGTTCGAGGAGGCGGCTCAGGCCTATACGGACTTCCTGGCCCAGGAGCCGGAGAATGTTGACGCCATGACGAACGCCGCCGTCGTTCTGACGCGTGGGGCGCGGCAGGCGACTGCCCAGGCCGGCGAGTTGGAGGACGGCCCAGAGAAAGAAGCATTGCTCGCTAAGGCCGACTCGCTGAGCAGCATCGCCGATGCCTACTATGATGAGCTGGTAGCTCGGGACGACTTGGCCGCCACCGATTACCACAACATCGGCCTCGGCCTGGTGCAGATCGGAGCTTACGACGATGCCACTCTCGCGTTCGGCAAAGCTCTAGATCTGGAGCCTTACCGGATGAACTCGCTGGAACAGCTCGCACGCGTGTTCTTCTCGGCGCAGAGCTATGACACTCTGACGGTGATCGCCAAGCTGCTCGTGGAGCGCTACCCCTTGAGTCTTGACAACCTGGCCCTGTTGGCGAACGCGTACCGCGAGACCGAGGACGTGGATAACGCGCTGGCAACTCTCGAGCAACGCGAGGCCCTACCTTGTGAGGTCACGGACCTCGATCTGGAGTGGGAGGAGGGAACATACACGCTCAGCGGCTATTTGCTGAACCTGAACATGGATCCGGACACGCCCGTCGAGCTGCAGTTCGACTTCTACGATGACGCCGGCGAACTGGTAGGGAGCGAGAGCATTACCGTAGTCGCGCCGGCCCAGCAAGCGGACGTTGAGTTTGAACTGACGATGGAGTCGAGCGCCGCGATCTCCGGCTTCGCCTACAAGCCGCTCAACTTGGAAGCTGCTAACGCCGGAACGTAGAGGGACCTGCGCGCTTGAGTCTGAGCGAAGTTCGAGGGGGCAGCCGAAACTGCCCCCTCTTTTTGTTTCGCCTGGCGGAGCCGCTCCGGCGACCGGAGGCGGTGTGGATTACGATCTCCGGTAACGCTGCAGTTGACAGACCATAAGTCATTCCTAGATTGCTGCTTACCTTGTCTTACCTTAGCTTATACTTCGGGAAATGCTGGAACCATCGCTTACTCCAATCCCAAACTCCGCGCCCGAGTCGGCCGACACGGCCCATCACGGCACGAGCCGTGTAAGCCTGCCGACCGTTGCGATCGTCGGCAGGCCGAACGTGGGTAAGTCGACGTTGTTCAACCGAGTTGTCGGGGGACGACGGGCGATCGTGGACAGTCAGCCCGGGGTGACGCGCGATGTGCACGTGGCCGTGGCCGAGTGGTCAGGACGGCGGTTCTATGTCGTCGATACCGGCGGAATCATCGAAGACGCCCGAGGCGAACTCGACGAGGCCATCCGGCGTCAAGCGCTGGCGGCGCTGGAAACGGCGGATCTGTTGGTCTTCATGGTGGACGGGCGTGAGGGAGTCCATCCGCTGGATGAGCACATCGCCGACCTGCTGCGAAAGCGTCGCACCGAAGTGCTACTGGTAGTGAACAAGGTCGACGAATTGCCGGACTCGACGGAGCACCTGGAGTTCTACTCGCTAGGATTGGGCGATCCATTGCCTCTGTCGGCTGCGAGCGGGAAGGGCAGCGGAGACCTACTCGACCGAATCCTCGAGGGGCTGCCGGAAGAACACCGGCTGGGAGCCGGCGAAGAGGGCCTGCGAGTGGCCGTCATCGGTCGCCCCAACGTGGGCAAGTCCAGCTTCATCAACAAGTTCTTGGGGACGGAGCGGCACGTAGTGTCGGAGTTGGCCGGTACGACACGCGACGCGGTTGACACGCCCTTCGAGCGCGATGGGCAGCGCCTCGTATTCGTCGATACCGCCGGCTTGCGGCGAAAAAGTCGCGTACACGAGGGTCTGGAGTACTACGCGATGGTCAGAACGCTGCGAGCCATCGATCGAGCGGACGTCTGTATCGTGCTGGCCGATGCCGAACAGGGTGTGGGCAACCAGGATTTCCGAATCGCAAAACTGGCTTGGGATCGGGGCCGCGGATTGGTGTTCGCTGTCAACAAATGGGATCTAGTGGAAAAGGATACCCACACGGCGGGCCGCTTCGAGAAGGCACTGGGCGAGCGAGTCCCGTTTCTCACCGCGGTACCGATCGTTTTCCTTTCAGCCCTAACGGGTCAGCGCGTTCGGCGGACCGTCGACCTCGCCTGCCA
>JASFMO010000188.1:0-6823 GCA_050117535.1 Gemmatimonadales bacterium
CCGGTTGCCTCGCTATCGCCGTCCGGTGACCATGAAATGTTCGTGAGTGTCAGGAGCAGAACAGCGCTCACACATTCTTTCATCTTCTTCAGCCTGGTTTCTTGGCCCGTTTCGCCTCCCAATAGGCGGATGAGCACCAAGTGTCGGGCCTCGTTTCGCAACAACCCCCTAGATGTTACTGTCGCTCTATGCGCGAACCCTTTGAGACCGCCCTCTACGATGTCGCTGCGCTCCGTCGCTCGGAGTTCCCCTGGGCCGACGAGCGCGGCGCCGTCTATCTGAATTCGGCGTCGACCGGACCGCTGCCGAACCGCACGCGCCAGGCGATCGAAGAGTTCACCGCCATGGCGGTTCGCCCAGACGAAAGCCTCTACGAGGCGCATCGCGACGTCCCAGTGCAGGGGCGTCGCGCCTGTGCCGAATTGATCGGCGCGCGACCGGAAGAGATAGCGCTGGGCGCGAACACCACCTTCGGATTGAATCTCGCGTCGTCCGCGCTAGCGCTCGGCCCAGGCGATCAGGTGCTGCTCATGGACGGCGAGTTCCCGGCCAACGTTTATCCGTGGCTGAACTTGCAGAGCCGGGGCGTCGTTGTCGAGTTCATCCCCCGCGATGCGCGCGGCCTACCGGACGAAGCCGCCGCCCTGGAGCGTCTGGCCCGCGGCGACATCCGCGTCTTCTCGGCCTCGCTTGTCAACTTCTGCACCGGGTACCGCCTGGACCTGGACGCCGTATCGGCTGAATGCCGCCGGCACGGGACGTACCTGGTTGTCGACGCGATACAAGCGCTGGGCGCCGTGCCACTGGACGTGGCCGCGACGCCGATCGACATCCTAGCCTGTGGTGGCCAGAAGTGGCTGTTGAGCCCCCAGGGCTCGGGGTTCGCCTACGTGCGGCGCGAGCTGATCGACCGACTCGACCCGATCACCGTGGGATGGCTGGCCTATCAACCATCGCAGGACTACGGAAATCTGCTGCGCTACGCGCTCGAGCCGATGGAGGACGCCCGGCGTTTCGAGCTTGGGTCACTGGCGTTTTGCAGCGTCGACGCCTGCAACCATTCGCTGGCGCTGTTGTTGGAGCTGGGTGTACCGCGAATCGAGCGGCACATTCGATCCGTGCAGCAGACGTTGATCGGCTGGGTCGAGTCGCGCGCCGATGTTGAGATGGTGAGTGACCTGGATCCGAGACGACGCTCCGGCATCGTCGCGTTCCGCGTGCCCGACGCGCCGTCGCTCCACCAGGCGTTCCGCGCGGCCGGGATCACCGTCTCGGTCCGGGAAGGGGCGATCCGGGTCTCGGTGCATGCCTACAACAGTCGAGAGGAGATGGAGCACGTGATCTCGGTCGCCGAACGAGAGCTCGACCGATGATCCGGGGCACCCAAGCACCGGTGCACGCGATAGTGGGCGCGGCGCTCGCGCCCGTCAGGGCCGCGCCGGACAATCGGGCCGAGCGAGTGTCGGAAGAGTTGATGGGCGCCGTGTTGAAGCTGGTCGAGCGGAACGAAGGTTGGGCTCGCTGCCGGGGCGAAGACGGTTACGAGGGTTGGCTGCACGCGGGGGCGTTGCTGTTCCGCGGCGCCGATGAGGCAGAAGCGTGGTGGGACGGATTGGGTGGGGTGCCCGTCATCGCGCTCGAGGCGACGCTGACGGACCAGGCGGGGCACAGGCTCGTCCGCGTGCCGTGGGGCGCTCGCCTGGCGATGGCGGGGTCGCAGGTCCTACTGCCCGACGGTCGAACGGGTCAGTTCGGCGAAGGACGCTGGGTCGCTTGGAACGAGCAGGGCGCGCAGTTCCCCCAGGACGGAGCCGCCGTCGTGGCGACGGCGCGAGAGTGGATAGGCACGCCTTACGTCTGGGGCGGCCGGACGTGCTGGGGGACCGACTGCTCGGGCTACGTCCAGGCTGTTTACCGGCTGCACGGTTTTCTGCTGCCGCGTGACAGTTATCAGCAGGCCGAGATCGGCGAGCCGGTCGAGGTGGTTCCCGACTACGCGAACGTGCGGCCCGGCGACCTGCTGTACTTCAGAGCGCGGGAGTCGGAGCGCATCGCTCACGTCGCGCTGTCGCTAGGGGGACCGACCATCCTGCATGCGGCGCAAGAGAACGGCGCCGTGGCCGTGAACGACCTCAGCCGCGATTCGGAGCTCGAGCGGGCGTTCGCGCAGGGTCTCGTCGGCATCCGGCGGTTGTTCTGGCCGACCTGATTACCCATCACCGACGCCTGTCGCTCAGTGCTCCAGGCCGACGACCTCGTAGCCGTCGCGCGGCCCGGCCCAGCGCAGGTAGACGACCGCTTCGCGGCCTGAAGCCCGCGACCGAAGCGTGGAGATCTTGAGCGTGGCGAACCGCTCGTCACCGTCGACCTCTGTGCTGGGGTCGGCGGTCAACTCGATGCGGAGCGTCTGCCGGGTTCCCGCGCCCGCGGCGCGGGAGCTGCTCGAGTACGTTCCTGAGGCGGGGTCCTCAAAGCGCCAGCTATAGCGCGTCTCGCCGGGGGTCCAGACGCCCGTCTCCAGGCCCAGATCATCGAACGATACGGCCAGCGTTGGCCCGTTCTCGGCTCGCTGGAAACTGGCCTCGAGTGCTTCTATCGGAGCTACCTTGCCGTACCAGTACTCGACGACCCTGTCGCGGCGTCGGATCAAGATCCGGGTCAAGATCTCGGCCGCGCCCTCGGGAAGGCCGCCTTCCAAAACGGTCCGGGCGATCTGGTCATCACTGAATGCGCCGACCAGCTTCGCGCCCCAGTAGTTGTCCCGAACCGTCCGCTTGTTGAAAGCCGGGTTCGGCCAATTGGCTTTCCACTTGCCGGGCTGGAAATCCTCGACGGGAAGCCAGCCGATAGCCGGATGGAACTCTTCGAACCGCTTTCCTTCCCAGCCTTTCTTATAGAAGCCGAACGTGAAGATCCGCGCCAGCGACGCCCAGAAGTCGAAGTTGTACTCCGAGCCCTCGCGCGGTTGGTGCGACCGAATGGTGCCGCTGCCCAGCGAGGCGGCGAAGTCGATCAGGTAGTGTCGAACATAGCCCGGGGCATCGATGAACACGTCCATCGTGTTCGCGTAGCGCATGTCCACGTGGTTGAGCCAGGATGACACGACGTACAGACCGCGAAGCTCGCGCCGGTACTCGTGGTGGTAGTAGTCGTTGGGGTCGTCGAAGCGCACGCCCGAGAACAGGAACGGCCCCAGCGGTCGCCCGGGCACGAACTTGCTGGCCAAAGCCAGATAGCGTCCGTCAGGCAAGGGGTCTGTCAGCGAGAGCACGGCCGCTATGTCGCCCTGCGTCATCGGACGTTCGCCGTAGTCGTCCTCGAGCTCGGCGTCCGAGTCCAGTTCGAGCCGCGCGCTGTCGAACACGACGATGAAGTCCTCGGGCGTGTAATAGCCGGCGGCATAGAACAGGCGCGAGGAGATGACACCAGCGGCGCTGGCCAGATGCAGGTTGCCTTTCGGATCGAACTTGAACAGGAACGTCGTGCCGTTCGCGTCGCGCACCGTGAAGCCGGGCGAGATGCCGGCCGACTTGCCGGCGATCACGGTCAGCGTTCGACTCGTATCGGGCCCGACCGTCGTGTGCCCGCGCGCCACCTCCTCCGGTGTCATTCGCCGCGCCCCGATACGGTTTTCGAACCAGGCCGAATTCACCACCTCATCGAAGCGTGTGGTGTTGAGCGCTTCGTGTTGGGCACCGAGCCAGCGCCGCAGACTGAACGCGTGTCCCAGCTCGCCGCCGATCGACGCCTCGAGCTGTCGCTCCACCTCGCTCGGCTCGACCTCCGCCGGCCTCGGGCTGGGAAGCGTGTCCGCGTAGGGGATGGGCTCGGGCCGGAGCGGCACGCTGGGCCTCGACGCACAGCCGAGCAACGCCGCGCCGGTGAGTCCGACGAACAGCGCGGCGGCGCCGTAGTCGCGATCGGTCCGTGCGGTTCGGCGTCGCATGCTTCCGTCAGAAGACTCGGCTGAACCCGAGACTGAACTGGGCGCCCTCGTCACCAAACGCGAGATACGCTAGCCAGCGCACCTGGGCGTCCCACACGACCCGCATACCGAAACCGAAGCTCCAATACAGGTTGCTGAAAGTCATGGCGCGGAAGCGCTCGCCCACCGTGCCGCTGTCGAGTAGCAGGAAGCTCTCGACTCGACCACGCTCGTGCAGCTCGCGCCAGACCTCGTAGCGCCATTCGGACATCAAGGCGAGGACGGCCAGGTCTCTGAAGCGACCGTCTTTATAGGCGCGGCCGCCGGCTACGTCGCCGAGGGTGGCCAGGTGCGTGAACGGGACGCCGCGACCGCTATCGGGCGTGTTGATCTCGGCTACGCCCCGCAGCGCGAGCGCCTGTCTCGGGTTGGCCGGCAGGAACCCGGTCAGCACGGCCCTGAACCGGTGGAAGTCGGAGTCGGTGCCGTTCACGCCCCGAAAGAAGTCGGCGTCGACCTCTAGATAGTATCCGCGCCGCTGCAGTCCACGGTTGTAGGTCTTGTCGAACACGGCGGAGGCGTTTACGACGGCGTACCGGGTACGCTCGTTGACGCCGTAGAGCGTGTCGGCGGCTTCGGTGTCCTGGATGTCCGTGACCTTGTCGTCGAAACCGCGCCCGACCCGATTGTCCTGGTAGCCGACGCCACCGACCAGCGTCAGGGTCGAGAAGCGGGCGCTGGCCAGGGCCGATGCGAGCTGGTGGTCCCAGAGGTAGTCCACCCGGTCGTTCGCACCCGTGCCGGGGCCAACGCCCCAGAAGTGCGGCTCCGCCTCCCGCTGGAACCGGTAGCTCCCCCCGAAGCGCGAGTAGCCGCGATCGAAGTTGAGCCCCACCTCGTGTCGCTGTGAACCGCGGAGCGAGATCGCTGATTCGATGAAGAAGGGGCTCCAGCGATCGAACAGAACGCCGGCGGCGAAGCTGCTGCGCGGGCCAATCGATCCGAAACGTGGCCGGAAGCCGGCCGCGGCAATTTTCTCGAACAGCGAGATCTCTGTGGGCGCTGACAGCTCGGCGAGGAAGCCGACCAATTTGGCGTTGGCTTTTCCCAATAGGCGAAGCGGGAAGAAGATGACGCGAAACGGAAAGGCCACGGCATCGACCGTATCGAAAGACGGCTTGGCGGGCGGTCGTTCCATCGAGGCACGGATCGCGTCAGCGCTGTCCGGCGTGACGGGAGCGCTGCTGTCGGGCGGCATGACGCGCGCGGCTTCCTGGCACGCACTACCCCGCGGCGCGAGCATCAGCGATGCCAGCACAATCAGCGCGGTGGTCGCTCCCCGCCGTGCCCGGCTAGTCTTCTTCGTCGTCCTGCTCCTGAAGGATCTGCCGCAGGGCCTCTCTGTCCTTGATGTCGGCGAACAGGGTAGCGCCGGTTGTCATCAAGTCGGAGACGACCTCGTTGAGCGATCGTAGGGATCGTTTCTGTTGATACTCACTAATGTCGCCGATGAACGGCCAGAGTTTCTTTCGAACGTCGGCCGGCAGCACCTGCTCCAGGTATTCGAGCGAGAAACTGCGCAGCTTCTCGTCGTCGAGCAGGATGCCGTGAAAGGCCGCTCGAACGACTTCGGGTTCCAGGATCAAGCTGAGCAACCGGAAGGTGTGTTCCAGGCTCAGCTCTCCGCGCACGCCGAGGCGGCGCGACACGAGGTCGTCGTCATCCGGTTCGCCGTCCAGCAGCTTCTGCATCTCCCAGACCGGTTTTCCGCGGCCGACCTCCAAGCGTACCGCTTCCCAAACCTGCATCTGTGTGCTCTTAGCCGATTGGGGAAGGCCGGCCGTCCTGCGTCGCACCAGCGCGATGGCCGAGCGGTAGCGGACCTCGAATCGGTTGGCGGTCAGGGCATCGAGCAACGCGTCGTCCGCCTCGCGGCCGCCCATCTCCGCCAACACCCGCGGTATGCGACGCCGAATGACGAAGTCCGTATTGTCATCGCTCAGCATATGACTCAGCAGCGGGACGGCGCTTTCACCGTATGCCAGCAAGGCGGCGACAGCGTGCTCGAGGACGGCGTCGCGCGCCAGCAGACGGGCGATCTCGGGGAGGTGGGCCTCCGTCAGACCCGACGGGGTCCTGAGCGTTTGTCTGACCGTTTCGCTGTTCTCCGAGCGGAGCCCGGCCAGGGTACGGTCACTGTCCGACGACGAGCCGTCCGCATCGGTCGCGGGCTCTTCGTCGTCGGCGAACAGCGGTTCGCCTTCGCGGATCAGCGTTCGGATGTCCAGCCGCGTGAACGTCCCGCTCAACAGGTCGGCGCCCTCGAGTCGCTTGACCTCCGGTGTCACCGCCCGGTCCCCGCTCTCCTGCAGCTGCTGGGTCACGGTCGCGAAGTAGCGCTGCCCCATCCGGCGGGTCGTGAACAACAGCGCCACCGAGCAAACCATGACGCCGACCGATAGGAAGCGTGAAGGTAGGGCCGACAATGTGACCCACAGGAAGACGATAGCGGCGCCCAACCCTTCCGCCAGCGAATCGATGACCGAATCGATGAAGCCTTTGGTCTTGCGTCTGAGGAGGGATGGAACCGGTGTGTAGACGACCTCCAACCCGAATCGGTAGAGCGATTTGCGCAGCGAGGCATCCGCGCCGCGCACGGCAGTGACCAATACGAGACTGGGAAACACCAGCAAGCCCACAGAGCCGAGCGTCAGCACGAGTGGAAGAACCGCCAACGTCCATGCCACGCCCGCCACGGCCAGGAATCGTGAGGCGATAAGCAGCTGGACGAAGAGTGCCACTCCTCCGGTCCAACCGTAGAAGGCGCCGAAGAAACTCGTCAGGCTCTCCCGCGATCCAAGGCTCGCCTGCGCCGCCTCCTTGAATTGGTAGTCCAGC
>JASFMO010000189.1:0-6750 GCA_050117535.1 Gemmatimonadales bacterium
TATGGAACCCGTCGTACGCTAGTGACGCCATGGATGATCACCTCCGGGTGCTGCTCGACTGGGCGCGTCGCTACCGGGAGGGTGGAGCGGACGCTGACGAGGTCCACGTCTGGTGGGCGAAGCTGCGCTCGCAACCGTGTAGGACCTCTGGACCACTCGCCCGATGTAGTGGCCATCCAGGAGCAGATCGCTTCCGGTGTCGAGACGCACCTCTATCTGACCGACTACCGGTCGCTGTATGTCGGTTTTCTAAGCACAAACACGACCGCACCGAGCATAATCCACAAGATCGCCCGTAGACCAGTACCGACGATGCGGTCGCTCAACGTCATGAGGTCCGCCGAGATGCCTGCGCGAAGCTGTGGGTAGTCGCTCTCGATGAGCGCCGCGATGGCCTCGAGCTGTGCCCGAGCCTCGTCCATCGTTTGGCCCAGTCGCAGCCGGGCCGTGGCGTTGAAGGCGAAGTTGTCTCGGTCCCTCCAGCCCTCCAACGCCGCCGGTGAGGGTCGTAGTGGAGCAAAGACCTGAGCCGGGAGTACGTTCAACTCTCTAGGCATGATGCCGATTACTTCGGTGGGCTCCCCATCCAGCCAGACGGTCCGGCCCACCACGTCGTTGTCGCCCCCGAAGCGGCTCTGCCACAGCCCGTACGACAGGATTACCGTGGGCGATCCGCCGAGCCCCTGCTCGTCCGACCCCGGCAGCCGGCCGCGCATTGGAACGACGCCTAGGGTTGCAAAGAAGTCCTCGCTGAACTGCAGAACGGGCAGACGCTCGGGTTCGCCGGGGCCACCGGTCAGGTCGGTGGAGCGGAAACGGAAAGCAGCGATGCGTTCGAGGACCGCCGCCGCCCGCCAGTCCTCGAAGTCGGCGTAGTTCACCGAGTTCCACGACTGACCCAGCGCGGGTCGAGTTGACTGGAGTATCACGAGGTGTTCCGAGCCCGGGAACGGCCACGGCCTCAGCACCGTTGCCTCGATGACGCTGAAGATCGTGGTGGTGGCGGCAACACCGACCCGATGGTCAGAAGGGCGACGGCCGTGAAGCCGAGGCGCTCATGGAGAAGCCGCAGAGCGTGTCGCAGGTCGTGGAATAGGCCAGTCATCCAGAGTCCTCCATTATCTAGACTAGGATACGCACAGGGCTCGTGAGGCTCGGTACATGCTATCTTCGACAGCGCGTGTCGGTAGAGGGTTGCTATGCAAGTTGGAGGGTGAGCGTCAAAGGACACGTTTGACGCGGTGAGCGTTGTCTGCTGCGGCGCGGTTAAGACCGACGGAACGCCGTACTTCTTGACGAGAAACCGTGATCGCTGGGACGACGCCCCTTTACCTCCCCAAGGTTCGCTGCTGTCCGGAATAAGGTTTCGCGCTCGGTCGCGACGAAGTAGATTCCCGCCGCCCAAATAGGTCATCTTTTGCGGCTTCGAAACGAATGGAGGAGCGTGTGAATCGTAGTCTCTGGATCGCCGTCATCGCGTTAATCGCCCTACCGGTCGCCTCCCACGCTCAGGAGGCGTACGCTCCTCTGATCAAGATTCCGGAGGGCAACGAGAACGATCCCGAGATGCAGATGGGGATCATGATGCTGGAGAATTCCACGGTGCCGGATCGCTCCGCGGTTTCTCAGCCGCCCTATCCCGGAGCGCAGGTTCTACAGGCTCTGGACACGAACCCGATGTTCGATGACGACGATTTCGAGCCGTTGCCGTTCATACGACTGCTGACGACCGATGAAGCGACGAAGGTCGTGAACTTCTACCGTGAGCAGCTCTCGGATTGGACGTACAAAGAGTGGTTTGGCGTGCACATAATCTACGAAGGCGACGGCGAATTCGAGTTGATGGAGGAGTCGGGCGAGACGACGCCGTCGGTCACGGTTAGTGAGGTTGAGTCGGGCTTCTACAAAGTCATGCCCGATGCGAAGACCGAGATCACGATTCGCTACCGTGGGCAGTAGTCGTTCGATAGCGGTGGGCACGGGAGGGCACCCTCTCGTCGGGCGGATCCCTAAAGTAACCCGCGAGACGTTCGTCTACACTATCGGGAGGCGCTGATGGACTGGCTGTACCTGATCGGGCGTCTGCTATTTGGCCTGCTATTCGTAGGGTCTGGGTCCGGGCACTTCGGCAAAGCGAAGAGCATGAGCCAATACGCCGCGGCGAAGGGTCTGCCGGCACCGAAGGTCGCGGTGGTCGTGTCGGGCGTCATGCTCCTCGCCGGCGGACTCAGCGTGATTCTCGGTGTCTGGATGGAGATCGGCGTCTGGCTGATCGTCGTCTTCTTGTTGATGGCTGCCGTGATGATGCACGATTTCTGGGCGGTCAGCGATCCGGGCCAGAAGCAGATCGAGCAGGCGATGTTCATGAAGAACATTGCTTTGGCGGGGGCGGCGCTCGTGCTGTACTGGGTCATTCAAACGCAGGGCTACGGTCCACTGACTTTGGGTCAGCCCATCTAGAGCGTTGGTCGTATCTAAGCAGACTGAGCGTATCAGTCGTCGGTCGTCGTGAGAGTACTCATCGAGTTCGATAACGCTCTCGGGGACACTGTCACCGAGCTCCCCATCCTTCATGCACTCCGCGATGCCATAGCCCCGCTTAGCGTAGAGGTCGTACTTAGACCCGGGGTTGCCGGCCTGCTGGAAGACTACTCGTACGTCACTCGCGTGCACAGACGAGAGAAGACAATGCGGTCTCGCGCTTCACCGATCTTCTCATCGTGGAAAGACAAATTCGACTATTTCCTGTATCTCCGGCGTCACCCGACAATCAAACTCGTCAGAATCTTGGTGAGAGCTCGGAATACGATGGGTGCGGAGGCCTACGACGCCTCTCTCCTTCAGGCGGGTGCCGTTCGTCACCGATGCTCGATTATACAGCGCCTTCCCTGTAAGCCGGTGCCGGAGTTGCGGACGGCGATCGAACTGGCGCCCCGGCGCATGCGAGAGGCGCAGGAGTTGGCGGGCATCGAAGGCCAGAAGCGGGTGCTCGTCGTTGGACCGGGAGCCTCAAACGCTGCGAGACAGTGGGCACCTGCGTCGTTTTCTTCACTTATCCGCGAGTTGGCCGGTCACTTCGATGCCATGCTGGTCGTAGGCTCGCCTGCCGATGACGCTCTTTGCGAAGAAGTAGCGGCAGGTACGCCAGCCAAGAATCTGGCAAGTAAGCTCCGCCTCACACAGTTGGCTGCGCTGTTGTCGCAGGCGAATCTCTACCTAGGGAATGACAGCGGCCTCTCGCATCTGGCAGCGGCGCAAGGCTGCAAAGCCGTGTCGATCGGGTTGCGGAACGACTACTACCACCCGTGGCGGGGATTCGCGATACGCGGTCCCTGCCACGAGATCGCCTGCCGCGATGTGGTGGATTACCTTCGTGAGAGAACTTTGATCGACTAGCCTGACGTTGGCGCGCTACCACGGTTTGGCTGGCCGTTGACTACTGGCGTTCCCAGGTGACCTTGAATTCGCCCGTAACGGCTCCGACGAGGGCGTCGACCAGTTCGCCGTAGGCGCGGTCGGGGTTCTCGGCGTCAAAGACGATGTCTCGGGTTCCCAGCACGCTGACTTGACCGACTCGCTTGGTGACGCTGGCGGACCGGCTCCAGATCGAGGCTCCGCTGGCCGTCTCGATCATCTGAACGGTCAGTGTCGCGTCGACATCGGCGGCGACACCCATGTTGGCCAGATTCGAAGTGATCTGGATTGCCGGTCGGATGTCCGAGACGACCAGCTCGCCGGTGAAGATCGTGTTGATCTGATGCTCCTGACCCAGAGCTTGATAGGTCTTACGATCCAGACGTGTCGCTCCCACCGACCTCAAGGCCTCGCCCTCGGTCCCGAGTTCGATGATTCGCACCAGTCCCTGGTCGACGCGGACGTGTTCCATGAACCGTGCTGTGGCGAGCGGGCCGAGCTCGCCCTCGCGGGAGGAGCTGAACTGAATGATCCCCAAGACTTCATGCTGCTGAAGATCGATTCTGGGTGGGACCATGACCTTGGTACCCCCGCAGCCCAGCGGGGCGCTGAGCAGCAACGCCGCGATACCCATAGTGATGAATGAGCTTCTCACACGCTGGCTCCCTTCGATACAAGAGGTCGTGGGGCGGGGGCAGTGGGGGAGGCGCACCTAGTTTACCATGAAACGGCGGCCGGGTAAAGCGAGCCCTGCGGACCGATTGGCGTAGAGTTGGCAGAGATGTGGTGCCCGAGCGTGCGCGAACGGAGTGACGGGCGAGGACTAATCGGACAGTCGGCGGACGGCGCCGGGCTTCAACTTCGTCGCCGGACCAGCGAGTTCGGCCAGTCGATCCGCCAGAGATTCCAGTTCGGGCTCGCGGGCGTTCGCATCGTACCAGACGACTAGGCGGGCCGAGACGAAGGCCCCGCCACCCAGGGCGCTGATAGCGAGGAGCGGCGCGAGCGGCTCGGAAAGTCCCAGCGCCTGTACGACGGCGGTGGCCATCAGCATCGCGAAGAGCCCGCCGACCGGCAGGAAAACTTTCTTGGCCCCAAAGACCCCGAACCGTTCCTCGACCCGAATGTGGGTGCGGCCCTCGCGCGGAGTCACGGTCACCACAACCTTCCGGCTCGCTTCGCCTTGCGTGGCGGGGCTCCACGTGAGGGAGCCGGCCAGTACGGAGGCGTGGCCCACCGTGTCGAGTCGGGACTGAATCTCGTCGACCATGGCGGCATAGACCGACTCCGGTGTCTCGCCGTCGACCACGCGATCGAACTTGATCTTGCTGCGGCGCGAGTCGAAGGCGCTGGGCGTGTATCTTTTCGGCGACAATGGAGCGGGCTGGGGCCGTTCGAGCTCTCGAGCTGCCCGGCGCACGTGTTCCGGCGGTATGCCGACTTCGGCAGCGACCTGCTCGACAGCACCCAACGAGAGCGCGCCGGCCGCGGTCGGCTGTTCCGCTTCGATCCGGGCGGCTCGGTCCAGCAGTTGGCGCACTTCTTCGTGACTGAGGCTGGGTGTTCGTTCGGAGGCCGTATTCAGTGCGTCCGCGAACTCGCCGACGGCGGCAAAGCGATCGGCAGAACGCAGCGCCAGTGCCCTTGTTAGCACCTGTTCCATCCGACCGGGCAGGGCGTCCAAGCGCAGGCGGTGTTCGGACGGTACCTCGCTCAGCCGTCCCAGTCGCACGTCCTCGGTTCCCGGCCACACCGCGGGCGTCGCACCGACCAGCATCTCGTAGACGACGCAGGCGAGGCTGTACATATCGGATCTCGCGTCGAGTTCAGCGGTTCCGAGCGCCTGCTCCGGGCTCATGTACCCCGGCGTGCCCACGGGCATGCCTGTACGGGTGAGACCCTGACGCGGCGCGGCGGTAGCCACTCTGGCGATCCCGAAGTCGGCCACCACAGCTAGACCCTCCGAGAAGAGGATGTTCTCGGGCTTGATGTCCCGGTGAATGACCCCACGACCGTGAGCGTAGTCGAGGGCGGAGGCGACCTCGCGGGTGATGCGTAGCACGATGTCCAGAGAGAGTCGCTCGTCGCCGGCCAGGAGGTGGCGGAGCGAGCCCCCAGGCACGTACGGCATGACGTAGTAGAGCAAACCGTCGGCCGCTCCGGAATCGAGCAGCGGGAGGATGTGCGGGTGATTCAACTGGGCGGTGATCTCGATTTCGCGCAGGAACCGCTGCGAGCCGACGGCCGCGGCCAACTCGGGAAGTAGCACTTTCACCGCGACTTCCCGGGAGTGCTTGACATCACGGGCCAGGTAGACGATCGCCATACCGCCACGCCCGAGCTCACGGTCGATCTCGTAGCGATCCGGCAGTGGTGCGACAAAAGAATCGTTTGCGTCTCGCATTGCCAGCAAGATGCCGCTTGATGCGGACGGTCGCCAGACCAATGGCCAGATGGGCTTGTGTAAGTCTCACACGTTCGGCGTCATCGATGTACACGCTGAACACGGCCCCACAGTGAGAAGACTTCGCGAGGGCGGGATGAATCAGGTCTTCAGCCGCTGGCCTTGCTTTTGCCTTTACGCCAAGTGCAAACGATTCTCGGGAGGTGCCACATGTTCAGCAGGCGAAGTTACGGCATGAGGCTGGCAATTAGCGGTGCGACTCTACTGCTGATGGGAGCAACCGCACGAGCCCAGGAAGAGACTCTCAGTGACGGAGTGCTGAAGGGGGCATTCGGTGTCCATCTGGCTATGGCGGCTCCCACGGGTGGTCTACAAGCTCACCTAAACCCGCGGGCCGCCTTCGGAGGTTTCGCCACGCTCTTTCTCGAAAGGTCCGCCATGATAGGTCTGCGGTTGGACGGGTCGTATACGGCCTTGGGTGAGAACAAACGCGGGGCCAGCTACACGCTGCCGGGGGCGATCGCGCCCGTTAGATACGAGATCACGAACAGCTCAAGCATGCTACACTTCACAATTGGTCCGCAGTTCTCCAAGCGATTCGGTCCAGTGATCTCTTACGTCACGATTGGTGGTGGTCCAACCCACGTTTCGACCAGCGAGGATGTCAAGCTCCTGCTCGCCTCGGAAGAAGACGAGCTGATCAGCGCGACCCAGTTGGCGGGGAAGACGGGTACGAGCTGGCAGGCGGGAGGTGGACTGCATTTCCATGTCGGCCAAGGCGCCTATATAGGACTCTCGGTCCACTACCTCGATGCGGGAAAGTTTCACTATGTGCCGCCGGGGTCGGTACGATCGGACGCTGACGGCAACGTCACGTTTGATGTCGTCGACACCGAAATGCGCTACGTTGTCGTGCAGATCAGCCTTTCCGG
>JASFMO010000190.1:0-6747 GCA_050117535.1 Gemmatimonadales bacterium
AGAGCTGGGGGATATCCTCGAATCGGGCCGACGGCTGATCTTGCTCACGGCTCATCGTCGCGAAGCCTTCGGCGAGCCGCTGAATCAGGTCTTCGGTGCGGTGCGGACGTTGGCCGAGGAGCACCCCGACGACGTCTTCATCTATCCCGTGCACCCCAACCCCAACGTGGTGAGACCCGCCAGGCACTTGTTGTCCGACACGTCGAACGTCCGGCTCCTCAAACCTCTGTGCTACTCAGACCTGGTTGCCGTCCTGTCTCGAGCCTGGCTGGCGATGACCGATTCCGGAGGGATTCAGGAGGAGGCGCCGTCGTTCGGCGTGCCTGTTCTGGTGTTGCGCGACGTCACCGAGCGGCCGGAAGGCGTGGCGGCGGGCGTCGCGGCGCTGGTGGGTACAAAAAGAGACGCGATACTCGAGCGAGGTCGGGAGCTGCTGAGCGACGCGGCGGCTCACCGACGCATGGCTCGAGCTCGCAACCCATACGGGGACGGACGGGCGGGCGGGCGGATCGCCGATATCCTCGTTCACAGACTTCTGGGCGTCGCACGCCAGACGGAGGACTGGGTCTGAGGATTCTCCAGCAGTGTCTCTACTATCCGCCAGAGGTCGGCGGTCTGGAGAGCCACGTCGCCGGACTGAGCGAAGGGCTGGCCGCGGCGGGCCACGCCGTCGACATGCTGACGTCGCGCTCACAGCCTGGCTTGCCCGACAATGAGGAAATGCGTGGCGTCTCCATTCACCGAACCTGGATGCCGAGTCGCGACTCGCTGGGCTGGCTGGCCCACATCGCAGCGACGATTCCGGCTCACAAGCGTTTGGCGCGCGAGGCCGACATTTTCCACGCTCACACCTTCGCCTGCGGCGTGCCGGCGATGCTCTCGCGAAAAGGGCGGCCGTGCCCATACGTTCTGACGCTTCACACCTCGCATTTCCTGATGCGCGCGTACAAGAAGGCCTGGCGTCCGATTTTCAGGGAGATTATCGGCCGGTCCGACTACCTGTTAACGACCAGCGAGGAGATCCGGCAGGTCGCACTCGACTTGTTTCCTCACCCACGCTCGGAGGTGATGACGAACGCGGTGGATACCGAGCGTTTTGCGCCGGCGGGCCACGAGACGTCGGGAGGCTGTCGGCGCCTGGTCGTGCCGCGCCGTCTGTTTCCGAAGAACGGCGTGGAGTACTTTGTGCGGGCCATGCCGTCCATCCTCCGTGATGCGGATGTCCAGGCTCGCATCGTGGGCGACGGGCCTCAGCGGGCGAGCCTGCAGCGCCTTGCGGAGGACCTGGGGGTCGCCGATCGTATCGAGTTCCTCGGAGCTTGCCCCAACGAGCGAATGCCCATGCTCCTGGGTGATGCGGAGCTGGCCGTGATCCCATCGCTGATGGAGGCAACGTCGATCGCGGCGCTCGAGGCGATGTCGTGCGAGTTGCCGGTGGCGGCGTCGGCCGTTGGGGGGTTGCCGGAGATCATCGACGAGCAGGTGGGAGCGCTGTTCCCGCCCGGCGATCCGGAAGCGTTGGCCGGGACGGTCGTCGGACTGTTGAGGCGGAACGATCTGGCGGAGCTGGGCAAGGAGGGGCGCCGCCGCGTCGTGGCGAATTGGAGCTTACACCGTCTGGTTCGGCGTCACATCGATATCTACCGCGAGTTGCTCGATGAAGCGAAAGAATAGGACATCGAACGCGAAGCAAGCGGCGACCGGCGCAACCGAGTCGCCGGCGGTTGACGCTTGGTTGCCCGGATGGGCTCCGTACGTCGCCTTTGCCCTGCTGGCGATCTTCCTGTTTCGCGAATTCGTGATCTCGAACGGGATGGTATTTGGCACCGACGTGATCGCGCTCGGATATTTCGCGAGGCATTTCTACGCCGAGATGATTCGGACCGCGCACACAGTCCCGCACTGGGATCCGTACATCTTCGCAGGCCTGCCGTTCGTCGATGCCATGCACGGCGACATCTTCTATCCGACGACGATTCTGAAGTTCTTGATACCCGTTCACCGGGCGATGGGCTGGAAGTTAGTGATTCACGTCTTCCTCGCCGGCGTCGTCACCTACGGCTGGCTGCGACACCTGCGGGTTAGCCGTCCCATCGCCATGTTCGGCGGTTTGACCTACATGCTGGCGCCCGTGCTGGTCACGCTGGTCTATCCGGGCCACGATGGCAAGATGTTCGTCACGGCCCTAACCCCGCTGGCCCTCTGGGTCACCGACCGGGCGATCACTCAAGGCGGGTCCTGGCGCTTCGCAACCCTGGCCAGCGTCGTGGCCTTGCTGATTTTCACGGCGCACATGCAGCTCGCCTACTTCGCCACCTGGGCGCTCGTCGTCCTCGCCGTGTTTCGCCTCTTACAGGCCCGAAGGGAGGGGAAGCGCGGGGCCCTGCTGGCCCGGCGGTTTGGAGCGTTTGCGGTGGCCGGGATCATCGGCGCGCTGGCGATGGGCGCAATCCAGACATGGGCGCCCGTGCGATACCTGACCAAGTACTCGCAGCGCGTCGAACGGACGACACAAGCCGAGGCGGAGTCGGGCTATGCCTATTCCACCTCGTGGTCTCTTCACCCTGAGGAGGCCTTCTCGCTCGTTGTTCCTGAGTTCATCGGGGCGAACCTGCAGACGAATGAGGCGGCGATTCAAACCTATTGGGGTCGCAATCCTTTCAAGTTGAATCACGAGTATGCCGGCCTCGTGCCCTTGTTGTTGCTGCCCCTCGCCATCATCGCGCGTCGGCGCCGGGCGGAGGTATGGCTGTTCACGGGCCTGGCCGTCGCTAGCCTCGTCTATGCCCTCGGCGCGACGACGCCGTTCTTCCGGCTGTTCTACTGGTTGGTGCCGGGGGTGAAGCTGTTCCGGGCTCCCAGCAGCATCATGTTCGTTTTCGCCATCGCCGTCGTCACCGCGGCCGCGCTCGGCCTCGAGGGGCTCCGAAACGCCGAAGGCGAGGAGGACTGGCAGAGGATCTCGCGCAGGGGAAGCATCTACCTGTGGAGTGCCGCCGGCTTCTTCCTGTTGCTGGCCCTACTGGGCTCGACGGGCATGCTGACGGAGATCTGGACGGGTACGATCTACGCGGGCATGGACCCGGCCAAGCTGGCCGCTCTGCAGATCAATATGCCCAACATCACGCGAGGACTTTGGCTCAGTACCCTGTTGGCAGCGCTCGTGGCGGCTGGCTGGCACCTACGCAGCCGCGGAATGCTACCGCACGCCGGCTGGATCGTCGCGATAGCCGTGCTCAGCGTTCTTGACCTCATGCGGGTGAATCCGCAGTTCATCCGCGTTGTGAATCCGGGAACTTATTTTCCGCGCGACGATGTGACCGAGTATCTCCTCCGTGAGCAGAGAGAGTCGAACCTGTTCCGGGTATTCCCGCTTCCGGGCGCGCCGTACCAGCCAAATCATTTCGCCTTGCATGGCCTCGAGGAATTTGCCGGGCATCATGGGAACGAATTGGGCCGGGCACGCGCCGTGACCAACCTCGGTCGGCCCGGCGTAAACGTCGTGCGTCTGCTTCAGGCACTCAACGTCACGTACATCGTCAGCGGCGCCCCCCTCGACGTGCCGGAACTGCGCGAGATGTTTCGCGGGCAGCGGTCGATCGTCTACAAGCTGAAGTCGCCGATGGAACGCGCCTTTCTCGTGGGCCAAATCGAGGTTGTCCCCGACTCGTTGGCGCTGAAGCGTCTGTCGTCGGGAAACGATTTCTTCCCGCGCGTCTCGGCCATGCTCGAGTCGGAACCGGATTTCATCGTCGAGGCTGGGGCAACGGGACGGGTGCGATGGCGCGAGTGGGGCATCAACAATCAGAAGCTCGAAGTCGAGGCTTCCGGCCCGGCATTGCTCGTGGTATCGGACAATTACTACCCGGCCTGGCGCGCCACCGTCGACGGAGAGCCCGTGCCCGTAGTTCGTGCCAACTACCTGATGCGGGCGGTACCCGTCCCGGCTGGAGCCCACCAGGTGGAATTCGTCTACAACTCGGGCCTGTTTCGGGCTTCGGTCTGGACGTCGCTCGCATCGATCCTCGCTGTGTTCGCGTTGATCGGGGTCGGCCTGTTCTCGGCCCGGAGAGGCCGTGGAGCTGCAGGGTCCGTCTGAGCGTCCACGCTCAGCGCCGTCACGCGTGAAACGCGTGGCAGGGTGGGCCGCGAAGCTGGCCCTCACCCTCGCCGTCACCTACTTCCTGTTTCGCTCGCTTCATCTGTCCTGGAGCGAAATCGCCGCCCTGGAGCCGAGAGACTGGAAGCCCCGACCGCTGCCCCTCACGGCCTCATTCGCGCTTCTGCTGGCCGTTTTTGGCTATCTGGTGGCCCTCTGGGCCCTCATGGTCTCCAGCCTCGGCGGACCCCGCCTTCGCCTAGACACAGCGTTTCGCATCTTCTTCCTGGCCAACCTGGGACGCTACATTCCGGGGAAGGTCTGGCAATTGGCTGGCCTCACCTATCTGGCTGGAAAGGCCGGCGTGACCTTTCCGGTAGCCTCATCGTCCGCCATCCTGGGGCAGGTTTTTTCGTTGGGGGCGGCGGCTTGTGTGGCCGCCGTGGGGATAGCTGTGAGTCCCGTGCCAGACTTGCCGTCTGGTCTGTTACCCGGTGCCCTTGGCCTGGCAGCCCTCGTGGTCTTGCTTACGACGGTACCTCCGGTATTGCGGTATATGTTGTTGTTTGCGTTTAAGTTAGGGCGTTCGTCTGAGCCGCTGCCTGAGGTTGGCCCGTGGTTCGGCGTTCGGTGGATGGCTCTTTACCTACCGGCGTGGCTGGCTTACGGGCTGGCCTTCGGCCTCCTGTGGTCGTCGCTTCCCGCCCTGTCCCAAGTGAATTGGAGCGCCGCGGTCGGTGGGTTCGCCGGGGCGTATTTTCTGGGCTATGCCGCGCTGTTCGCTCCCGCTGGCGTTGGCGTTCGGGAAGGGGCCCTCAGCCTATGGTTGGCCCCGTGGCTGGGTGGTGCGGCGGCGGCGGTGTTGGCGGTGATGGCGCGGCTTTGGATGACGGTGGGTGAGATCATACCGGTGATTGGGATTGGCGTGCGCGAGGGGCTAGGCCGACTGAGAGGCGGTAGGGAGACGAGAGATCATGCCTGAGAATGGACTGACCTTGGTGGTTATGCCCACGTACAACGAGCGTGAGAACCTGCCGACAATCGTCCCGCGGGTGTTGGCTCAAGGAGACGGCATTCATGTCCTCGTCGTGGATGACAACTCTCCGGATGGTACGGGACGGCTGGCGGACGAAATGGCGGCGGCGGATGAGCGGATGCACGTGCTGCACAGAGCCGGAAAGCTAGGCCTGGGAACGGCTTATCTTGCGGGGTTCAAGTGGGCCTTGGAGCGCGACTACGAGTACGTGTTCGAGATGGACTCCGATTTCTCGCACAATCCCGATCACATACCGGAATTCTTGGACGCGGCGCGGGGGTACGACCTGGTCCTGGGTTCACGATACTTGAGGGGCGTGACGGTCATCAACTGGCCGATGTCACGCTTGATGTTGAGCTACTTTGCCAATGTGTACGCGCGTGTCATTACGGGTCTGCCGTTCACCGATACGACCGGCGGTTTCAAGTGCTACCGGCGGAGGGTGCTAGAGGGGATCGATTTGGAGGCGATAAGCTCGGAGGGTTACTCGTTCCAGATCGAGACGACCTTTCGGGCCTGGCGCAAAGGCTTCAAGATCGGTGAGATCAAGATCATCTTCACGGACCGGACCGAGGGCAGCAGCAAGATGAGCGGTCGGATCATCCGTGAGGCGGTGTGGAAGGTGTGGTGGTTGCGGGTTCTGCGGCTGTTGAGGCGGATTTGAAAAGGGGGGTGGGCGGTGCGGGGTTGGAGGAGTTCAAGGGAAGAGGCAGGTTGGGCTGCTAGGTAACATAATATGCATTATGCGCCACCAAGGGCCCCTCAATAATACCGCGCCCTTTCCCGTCGTATTCGGCTAGATTCCGCCTCTGCAGCAAAGACCTTCAATCCGGACGCGCCTCCCCGGAAGTTCCAAGTCGAGCCTAGCTCCCCTGGAAACTGCCACCGCTCTCAGCCCGGAGTTCGGCGGCCCGCATCTCATAGAACGATCGCGCCGGAGCGTCAGCTGGAGTCAACTCGGTCAGTTGGTCGTAGATCGCCAGAGCCCGGGCCGTGTTCCCACGGGCGGCATGCAGGCGCGCTGCCGCTTCCAGACCTCGAGTTCGCTGAACCCTATAGTCGACCGACTCGGCAACTCGCTCATAGACGCCGATCGCTGCGCTCGTGTCGCCAGTCTCCTCGTAGGCGGCGCCGAGTAGAAATGCGGCTCGCAAGGAGAGAATGTCGTTGCCCAGCCCTCCCATCGCCTGCCGGGCGGGTTCGATCGCCTCGCCGGCCCGGTTGACCAATAGAAGCGACTCTGCGAGCAGCACGCGAGCCTCCCGGGCGTTGGGGGCATCTCCGAACTGGACAAGGAAGTTCTTCAGCTGATCAACCACCTGACCCGGGTTCCCGGCCTGCAGCTGGCTGCGGATCGTCCGCAGCTCGGCCGTGGCTGCGTCCCTGACGCGCTGACGATAGTCCACGTAGTAGTTGACCGCGAAGATCAGGATCGCCAGGGCTCCAACCGCCAGGATGAGGGCGCGGGTGTTCTTCTGCGCCCAGTTGGCGATTTGCAGGATCGTGGCGATGAAACGATCCTCGCCGAGCTGTTGCGGATCGGGCATCTCCTACATCTCCTCCTCTTTCTTCGCCGCCAGGTAGCCCGCTGCGAAAGCGCGTGGCACCGCGA
>JASFMO010000191.1:0-6738 GCA_050117535.1 Gemmatimonadales bacterium
CCTCGTCCACTCGCCCGCGTCTTGCAACTGCTCGATCTCTTCGAAGTCGACGCTGTACATCAGGATTCGCGCCGAATGCTGTCGGCCCAGCCGGCGTCGTATCTCCTCGTTGATGATCCGGTAGTACTCTGCCGTCGACTCCCAGCTCATACCGCCCAACAAGCCGATCACGCGCATTGTACCTCTCCTGGTTCTTGGCACCTGGCATAATCTGGCCTAACCGCATGGGCCGCGGAAAGAGGCCGCTCGTCCTGGCGAACGACACGGGTCTGTCGATGACCGCGAAAAGAAAGAGGGCCCCGCAGCTGGCCGCGGTGGCCCCTTTCTGAACTTGCCGTGCGCGGTTCAGCCGCCAGCCGGCGTGATCTCGAGGCTGGCGACATGGACATCGAGCGCGTGATTCACGCGCAGCCCGACGATTCCATCGACGTCCGCTTCCGCCCGCGGCAGACTGTTCACCCGCTGGCCATTGACGAAGAAGTGAACCTGGTCCGCGGAGCACTCGACCGCGAGGACGTTCTTCGCGGTGCCCTCGCCACCGTCGTGTTTGACGATAGCCTCGTGCACGGTCCACGGCACGATGACCTGCGTGTCGCTCCCCGCCCTGCGCTTGATCAAGTAGCTACCGTCCTTACGGATCAGGAAGTAGAGGTACGACTGATTGGCACCCTCGAGGTCATTACCACCGACGAAGATTCCGAAACCTTCCCGGCGGTCGCCAGGGAACAAGAAGAGCTCGGACTCGACACGGTACTCACCGCGGGCAGAGTGACTCGGGTTGTACAGAATGCCGGCCGGACCCGTGGTGATGTGCCAACCCCGGGACATCGACACGAAGTGGACTGCGGTGTCGGGCGCCGGCCGGTCGAACCGCACCTTCCAGTCCGCCGGTCTCCCAGAATCCTGTGCCGCGAGGGGCGTCGCCAGCAGAGACAAGGCGGCGAGCAATGGGACTAATCGCATGGGTAGCCTCCTGAATAAGCCCGGATGTTGATGGTTACGAGGTCCGGGAACCTATTCGGCCATCACCGTACCGCCAAGCCCTCCCAGGTCGGGCGGCGATTGCCGCGGCGTCCGCGGCCAGAGCGGCGGCGGCTACATGCGCTTGTAGCTGGGACCGCTGCCGCCTTCGCGCGGCAACCAACGCGGTCCCAGAATATCCGTGGCTTTGCAGTCGATGCAGTTGGGCGCGCTGACGACCAGCTTGTCGCCTTCACGCTCGTACACACCGGCCGGGCACATGTGCGCATACAAGTCCGCCACTTCTGGCGGTATGTCTTCCCCGACTATGAGATGTGACGGTATGTCATCCCGCGTCGTATTGCCTGACCGGAAGACGGCATCGACTTTGCTCAGAGTGCGCTCCCCGTCCGGATTGAACTCGACTGCGGGTGTCACCTCGCGGGGCTCCTCCGCGTCTTCGGGAACGACGATGCGGCTGCCAAAAACCGCGCCGCGCGTCGCCGTCATCAGCGCCGCTCTCGCGCCGCCCCTGTACAGGCCCGACTTGAAGGCGAGCCTCATGTTGCGGGTCTTGTAGAGGTCCTTGCCGATGTAACTGTCGCGGACGGACGCGTCGTAGCTCGCCAGCCCGGCCCCGGACGTGTCGTCCCTTTTCAGCGCATCGAAGATGACGCGGGCCGCAAAGATACCTGACTGCACCGCATAGTGGATTCCCTTGAGCGATGGCACGTCCACGCAGCCGGCCGCGTCACCCGCGATCAGGAGGCCGTCACCGTGCAGCCGTTCGGGCAGCGAATAGTACCCACCTTCCGGAATCGTCTTAGCACCCCATTCCACCAGCTGACCACCCTCTAGGCAGGCGGCGACGAGCGGATGCTGTTTCAACCGTTGCAGCAGTACGTGCACATCCAGAGTCGTCTGCCGATAGTCGAGTCCCACCACCAGGCCCAGCGAGACGAGGTCATCCGCCATGGGATACAGCCAGCTGCCACCAAAGGCGTCTTTGGGCAGCGGCCAGCCCAACGTGTGAATCACGTGCGGCAAAGGGCGCTTGACCTCCCAAAGCTCCTTCACTCCCAGCGCGTAGATCTGTGGATTGGGCGAGCGTATGCCCTGCCAATTCAGGTAGGCTTGGGTCAGCGAGCCGCGCGTACCCTCGCTGAGAACCGTGACTCGGGCCGTCACGTCCGTGGCCGGCATGTGGCCGCTGCCCGGCTCGCCCGCCCGATCGAGTCCCGCCGGAGTGGTTCGTACGCCCAAAACCCGATCTCCGTCGACCAGCAGCGAATCGGCGGGAAATCCCGTAAAAACGTTAACGCCCATGGCCTCCGCCTGCTCACCCATCCAGCGGGCGATCTCGCAGATCGAGGCGACGTAGTTCCCCTTGTTGTGCATGGTTGGCGGCGTCGGAATGCGCCAATACCCTCGCTTCGACAGCACATAGACGCGGTCTTTGGGTGCCAAACGCCGGAAGGGCAACCCATCGTCAGCGACATCGGGAAACAACTCGCGAAACGGCGCCGGGTTGACGATCGCCCCCGAGAGACAGTGTTCCCCCAGCGATTCGGCTTTCTCGAGCACTCCGATCTCCAGCGCCCCGAGCGATCCGCCCTCCTGCCCGTCTTTGACCACGAGCCTCGAGAGTTCGATCGCGCCGGCGAGTCCTGCGGGCCCGCCGCCCACGAAGAGCACATCCATCGGTACGGCTTCCTCGTCGGGTCGATCACGGACGATGAGACGATCCATCGGAAGTCCGGGCTGGTAGTCGGCCGGCCTCACGGTCTTCAAAGGTTGACGTGCGTTTGTCATATCCCTGTGGTGTTGTTCGTACCGCGGTTCATTGATGAGTTGCCTGGTTGCTCGCAAGATGGGCCCGAGCCGCGACCGACCGCAACGGAGTAGAGACTGGCTCGCATTGTCCCTATCTTCCGGCTCGGGCGTCGACCCGACTTGACGAACTGCCGACGATCTGGAACGCGAGGGCGCTGAACGATGAACGTGATTGACGAGCAGACAATCAAAGCCGCCGTTGCCGAGCCCGAGGCGCTAACCTCTGCCGAAATCGCCTTCCGTGCCATGGGTGAAGGTCGCGTGCAAATCCCCCCGCCCATGGGATTGGAGATCCCCGAGGCCTCCGGCGAGGTCCACGTGAAGTCCGCCTATCTGAGCGGGTCTCCCGTCTATGCTGTTAAGATCGCCTCCGGATTCTATCAAAACGTCGCGAAGGGTCTCCCCACTGGTGCCGGCTTGATCCTCGTCTTCGATGCCCAGACCGGCTTCCCCCTGGCTCTGCTGGATGACCACGGCTACCTGACCGATCTGCGGACAGCCGCTGCCGGCGCGCTCGCCGCCCGCCTCCTAGCGATGGACCCGTTGGGTGCCGTCGCGGTGCTTGGCAGTGGTATCCAGGCTCGCTACCAGCTTCGCGCCTTGACCCATGTCCGTCACTGGGAGCGAACCGTCGCCTGGAGCCGCAATCGCGAGCGCCTGGAACGCTATTGCCGGGAGATGGAGGCCGAACTCGATCGGCCCTGCACCCCGGCCTCCACACCCGAAGAGGCCATTCGCGAAGCCGACCTGGTCATCACGGTCACCGCGAGCCGCGAGCCGCTGTTCGATCCCGCCTACCTGCCGAACCATGCCACAGTCATCGCGGTGGGTTCCGATGGGCCGGACAAGCGAGAGCTTCCGGCCGAGGCCCTGGCGCGAGCCGACAAGATCGTGGTGGATAGACTGAGTCAGTGCATGGCACTCGGCGAAGTCCACCATGGTGTCGAGGACGGCGTCCTCGACTCGGCCGCGGTCCACGCCGAGCTGGGTGAGATAGTGATCGGGAAACAGGCCGGCCGGGAGGGCGCCGAGCTCATCGTCTGCGACCTGACGGGGGTCGGAGCGCAGGACGCCGCCATCGCTGAAGTGGCATGGCGGAAACTGGCAGAACCCAAGAAATAACGCTTGGAGCGCCCCCGCATAACGCTCGACCAACGCCCCGTCGCTCTATTGTCTGCACTAGGGCAAGGTCAGGCAGCCCCGGCCCCTGGCATCCCCAGCCCCTAGGACGCTGGGGCTGTCCTCGGCGGCACCGCCGGCTTCCGGGGTCAGCCGCCGTCAGGCGGCCCAAGATCGGCGGTCGTGCATGTCTCCTGCTGCAGCGGCTAAGGGGACCCAACCCAGCCGGTCGCTGCTCCAGCCGGTGCCGCCATAGCATGCCGGTGTGTCGCGACCATGGTCGTCCTATGACCGTTCATGCCATGGCCGCTTCGCGCTGACCCTCACGGACAGTGCGATGCGAGAGAGCCCACCTTAAAGGTGGGCTCTCTCGCGTCTCGGGGCCCGCACCGAATACTCAGATGGGCCACTCCTCACCGTTCCAGCACATCTCCCAAAACTGCCACTCGTAGCGGCTGGAGGTCACGAACAGCTCTATGAGGCGCTTGCGCTTTTCCGGCGGCAGGCCGGCGGCCAAGCGATCCATTTCGCCGCGCAGCCACGCCGCCGCCTCGGCGAACTCGTCCGAGGAGTATTGCGCGATCCAATCGGCGTACCGCTGATCCTTCGGCGGATTCGCATCCGCCAGCCTCTGGCCCACGAACACGTAGCCCCACGCACACGGCAGCAACGCCGCGACCAGGTCCACCATATCCCCGTCGGCGGCGGTGCGAATGAGGAAGTCCGTATAGGCCCGTGTCGTGGGCCACATCGGAGCCTCTTCCAGATCGTCCGCCGTCAGCGCGAAGCGCCCCGCGTACTCGCGATGCAGGGCCATCTCGGTGTTCAACGTCAGGTTCAGCACCGCCGCGTACCAACCCATCGAGGTGAGGTCATCCGCTTTCGCCACCGCCCAGGCGAAAACGCGAGCGAATTCCTTGAGGTAGAGGTAGTCCTGCAAGACCCACCGCTTGAACCGTTCCTCCTCGAGGGAACCGTCCCCGATGCCCTTGACGAACGGATGCTCGAGTTGAGCCTCCCAGATCGGTCGACCCGCTGCGTACAGCTCATCGGTGAACTTCAACACTCCGCGACTCCTTCCAGTCCAGGCCACCCCTCGCCCGAAGCCGCCATCTCCCAGAAGGCGAGTTCGTAACGCGCCGTGATCTCGAATAGCCCTGCCATCCCTGCACGTTCGGTCGACCCCGCGCCGTCGGCCAGTCGATCGAGCTCCTGCTGAAGATAGGCGACCCAAGCCGCAAAGGCATCGCTGGTCCAGTTCTCAACGAACGGATACCAGACCGACGCAGGCTCGATGCCCTGCCTCACAACCATCCACGAGTCGTAGTAAGCCTTCTCAGCCACGTAAAGCACAGTGAACGCCTCGGCGTAGGACCTCGTGTACGCGCTCGCCAGCAGGAACTGCACGTAGGCGTGGTTGGTGAAAGTCGGCTTCACATCCGTCAGGTCTACACCGACCTTCGCCGCCCGCTCGCGAAACAGCTCGAGCTCCTTCTCCAAGACCGGCAGCGCTTGGCCCAACGCCGCCCGGTGCTCGACCGGACCTTTGGGCATCAAGGCCGCGATGAACGGGATGGCCGCCTCGACGAACAGGTAATCCTGGCGCATCCAATTGGCAAACGTATCATGCGCGACCGTGCCGTCCCGTGTCTCGATCAGGAAGCGGTGCCCAAGCATCCGGTCCCAAACCGGACGTATCCGGGAAGTTTGCTGATCACAGAAGCTCACGAGTGGATCCTCCCTGCGCACTGGTAGCGTCCGCGTCTAGAGCAGAGAGGGATGGAGGGGGTGGCTGACTCCCTGCGCCGGCATTACCCGGATCAGGTTCAAGGGTCTAATCTCAGCCGGGACACTCCCCAGCACCCCTGTCACGCTTATCACCCCGAAACGATAGGTCTTCCCGCAGGGACCGCAAGGGCGAGGAGCCAGGTGACGGAAAGGTCAAGTGTGTGCCGAACACGGGGCCGCCTGCTCGTCAGCGCCTGGCAGCCAAAATACTGAAGAGGAGACTCTTAGAGGGAGGAGACGGGGCGTGGGACGCCCCGTCCCGGAATCCTTGCGGTCTAACCCCTGGCCTGCTTCTCCGCCGCGGCCTTCAGCTCGTCGTTCGCCATGATCGCCAACTCGACACGGCGGTTCAGCCGCCGGCCCTCTGTCGTCTCGTTCGAGGCGATCGGCTGCGTCTCGCCGTAGCCCATCAAGCTGAAGCGACCCGAGGCCACACTCTGCGCCGCCAAGTAGTGAGACACCGCCTGCGCCCGACGCTCGGATAACCTCATGTTGTATTCGTCGGACCCCGAGGAATCGGTGTGCCCTTCGATGAGGATATTGGTGTCCTCGTACTTGTTCAGGATGCGCGCGAGGTCGCTGAGATTCGTCTGAGCGCTTGGAGTCAGATCGTACTTGTCGACCTCGAATAGGAGGCCGGAATCGAACGTGATCTTGATGCCCTCGCCGATGCGCTCGACCTTCGCGCCTTCGAGGTCGCGCTCCATCTCGGCTGCCTGCTGGTCCATGTAGTTACCGATGATCGCGCCGGCCGCACCGCCGACCGCCGCACCGATGATGGCGCCGGCCGCCGTGTTACCCGTTGCGGCACCGATGGCACCGCCAACGGCGGCCCCCGTACCGGCGCCGATCAGCGCCCCCGTCTGTGTCTTGGTAGCGCAGGAAGTGGTGCCGAGAAAAAGCACAGCCACGATCGCGATGGCTCGAATGAAGGGTGCACTGCGACTCATAGGATAACACCTCGCGTGAAGGGTGAAGCGTCGGTAGATGATTCGGATCGGCGGCGGAGGGTTATCAAATATTAGCCAGGGCAGGAAT
>JASFMO010000192.1:0-6720 GCA_050117535.1 Gemmatimonadales bacterium
CGCCCGTTTCCCAGGGGCGGTAACGGTTGCAGAAGTCGATCCGCTCGCCGAGAGGGGGATGCGTCGCTCGCCACAGCTTGTAGATCGGGCCCGGACGTGGGTTGGCGAGGTTCTCCGCCTGTAGCTTGACGAACGCCGACGCGCCCGCGCGGTTGTCACGCGTGATCTCGAGGCCGAACCGATCGGATTCGTGCTCCAGGTGCCGCGTGTAGGCGAACGCGATGGGCGAGGCGATCAGCGTGAACAGGTTCAGCATCAAGATGAAGAGCGGCAGCGAGGCGATGTCGGCGACGTCGTCGAATCCGAACTGCCGTCTATAGCGGCTAATAACCGATCCGGCGGTTCGGTGGGCGGCGTAGAGGGCGAGCAAGATGAGGACCGAGAAGAAGAACACCAGCTTGACGGCGTGTTTGAGGACGTAGTGGCCCATCTCGTGCCCCATCACGAAGAGGAGTTCGTCCGGCTCCAGCTTCGTGACGATCGTATCCCAGAGGACGATGCGCTGCGTACCCAGGAAACCGGACACGTAGGCATTCACCGCCTCGGTGTCGACGCTCTTATTGACCTCGTAGACGCGTTCCGCGTCGATGCCGGCGCGGTCCGCCAGTGCAAGGATCCGGCCTTCGAGCTCCTTGTCGGCCATGGGGCCGAAGTCGCTGAACAGGGGGTCGATGACGATGGGGCTGATCAGCAGCATGAAGAAGATGAACGGGATCATCGCCAGACCGGTGTACAGCCACCAGCGGCGAGGGCTCTTCTTCAACAGCCAGTACGGGATCCAGAGGAACAGCACGCCCATGATGATCCCGACGACCAGCGCCTTCACGGCATCGGCGAACCACTTGTCGAATGTCTGGTTCGACAGTCCGTAGGCGTGCTGGCGCACGAATCCCTGGTAATAGGCCAACGGGAAATCGATGACGAACGTGATCAACAGGAACAGTGCGATGTAGATGCCGATCACGAAGAACCATTTCCGACCGAGCGTCCGAGCCCAATCTCGTAGCCGAGCCGAGAAACCGGTAAATAGGAAGAGCGCTGGAATCAGTAGTCCCCAGAACGCGTTGATGATCCAGAGCAGGTTCCCGCTGCGGTAGTATCGCATCGCCTCGTCGCTCGGTTCCGGGACGCCGATCGGGCCCGCCGGTTCCTGGGTCGCAGCCGCCACCGGCGCGGCGGAGGACGAATCCTGGGCGTTGGCTTGAAGACCGGCGTGCGGGAGCGCGAAGGTGGGGCCAGCGAGCGAACCGATAGAGAGCGGGAACAGGGCGAGGCAGATCAGTCGCTTCATCGCGTCAACCCCAGCGCCGTGGCAGCGGCGCCTGGCCATCGGTTGTCGGGTCGAGCAAAGTCGAGCTTTGCCGACAGCTTAGACCGGCCCGCGCGAGCACGCCAGTGACTCCTCTCGGGTCGCCTAGTCTGAGATTGGCCGGGCTCTTATTCTTATTCTTGGAGTTCGTAGATCGAGGCCGCCCGCGGAGCGACGGTGCGGCTACGCCTGGAACCGCTGTCTCGAGAGACTATGCCTGCTGGGGCCAAAGACCCACGCGAGATCATAACGCCGGACGCTTTCGAGGTCGCGCCCGAGTTGTTGGGGACCCCTCTGGCCAGGCCGTGGCGGCGTGGCGTCGCCATGGCCATCGATCTGGTGCTGGTGGGCATCCTCGGTTCCGCAGGCTGGTTCTTCCTCGGCTTGGCGTTGGCGGTTCTGAGTTTCCGGGCGGCTTTCCGGAGATCGGCGGCGGGGCTGCTCGGGAGGGGAGCCCGATTGGCGCTTTACGGATCGTTGGGGACCGTGATTCTGATCGCCACAGTCGGAGGCTTTTGGTCGAGCCGCTTTGCGGGCGACGGCGACTCGCCGGTCCGGGTCAACGCCGGCGACATTGTGGCGGGGCTGGGCTTGGGTGAGGCCGGGGGCACCGTCGCCGACGTTGTCGCGCTCAGCCGTGCCGAGAACGAAGCCGAGATGCGTTCGGCGGCGTCCGACTTGGCGGAACGGCTGCGGCGACAGGGGTTAGAGCCAGCCGCGATTCGGGAAACGCTGGAAGGACTCAGCAGCGAGAGCGATGCGCCCTGGGCGGCTGCTGTGATCGCTTCGATCGTGGACACGATGGGCATCGAGGTCCCGCCGACGAACGTCGACTCCTTGGCGCTGGCCTACGCCGTCGCGCTGCAGGACGGAGATTCGGCGACGGCCGCCAGTCTGGCCGCTCCGCTGGGCGAAGCGCTGGCCGCCGATCGCCTGAACCGGCAAGAGCGCAGGATCGAGCGGCTGCAGAGTTCGAACGAGGAACTGGAAGAAGAGCTGGAGGGTGAGAGGGACCGCGGTCTCGTCAGGCTTCTCTTCAAGGTCGCCGATGAGGTCGGTCTCGAGGTGGGTTGGGCTGCCCTGTACTTCACGCTCTTTCCCGCCTTCTGGAGAGGGCGAACTCCCGGTAAGCGCCTCTTGGGCTTGCGGGTTGTCCGACTCGATGGGAAGCCCATCGGGCTCTGGGTGGCCTTCAATCGATTCGGCGGATATGCCGCATCGGTCTTCACCGGGCTACTCGGATTCTTCGAGATGTTTTGGGACCCCAACCGGCAGGCGCTGCAAGATCGCATCGCGGCGACCGTCGTGACAACTGAGAGGGAGAAAGCGACAACCGGTCGATGACGGTCTGGCGAAACCGGAGCACAACGAGAATCCGTACTGAGGATGGAGGCATGCACTCGATGCCTGTTCTCCTTATGTACACGAGAAGCCGTAGGCAGGAGGTCTTGAAGTGAACGAATCGGAATCGCGTGCGTCAGGACGTGGCGCCTTTGCGGAGTTGAAGGAGGCGGTGGGCAACCTGTTCGAGTCGGTCGTCGGTTTAGCCCCCGACCTCGGGTTCGGACGCGACTTCCCGCGCCACGAGATGCGCGTCGAAGACAAGGGTTATGTGGTTCAGGTCGAGCTGCCGGGGATGCGCCGCGAGGCTATCGAGGTGTCTGTCAGCGGGCGTACGCTCACTATCTCGGGCAAGCGCCCCAAATTCGAGGCACCGGCCGACGGGCGCATGATCCGAAGCGAGCGTCCTTATGGAAAGTTCGACCTGAGCGTGAGGCTGCCGGATGAAGTCGACACGCTGGGAGTCGTAGCCAAGATGCGAGATGGCATCCTCGACGTACAGCTGCCCAAGCCGTCGGCCGGAGGCCGCAGCATCGAGGTCGAGACTGCGGAAGCCGAGCCCAACGGGCCGTCGTCAGAGTCGAGCGCGGTCGAGGAACCGCGCGCCGAGAGCCCGGAGAGCCAGCCCAAGCACGAAGAATCCGTGACCATGCCATGGGAAGAGAGCAAACCCGAGCATGGCGACGATACGGGAGACAGGCATGAGTAACGGCGACCGAGATGAACTTCGCGACGTGCAGGATTCGCGCGCGTCAATAAGGGAAGAGCGAGAAGCCAGGTTGCGCCGGCGCCGCTACGCCAGGCCCAACGTGGATATCTATTCCACCGAATCCGAGATGGTGGTCATGGCTGACATGCCAGGCGCCACCAAGGACGATCTAGAAGTCACGCTGGAGCACGACGACCTGATCATCGAGGCTCCCGTCCGAGGTCGATCGGAGAAGGAGAGCGCGCTGCCTTGGGGTTACTACCGCCGCTTCAAGCTGCGGACCCCCTTCGATCGATCGCGCATCCGGGCCGGTATGCGGGGTGGCGTTCTAAGGATCAGCCTGCCCAAGGCTTGGAGCCAGCAGCAGGAAAAGGTCACGGTCGACTGACTCGCCGAGCACTGCGACGGGCAGTCGATTGGCTTCACACCCATCCGCGGGCGACCGGAGGTGTTCGGTCGCCCTAGCCTCATCCGCTCGCCAAACGTCAGCAGCCGTCGGTGCTGGCACGTCGATCACCGCGAAGCGTCGAAGATGAACTGCCGATATGGCAGTGATTCGTGGCATGCGAGTTGCCCCTTGACGAGTGGATTGTTGTGGAAGAACGACCTGAGTCCCGGTGTGATCATCGGGTACCGGCTCACCCGTGAGGTTAACGGGAGGGGAGGGTCAGCAGAGGAGAGGATTTGACATAGATGATTTCGTATGACCGACTGACCGTGAAGGCGGGCGAGGCCTTGCAGGCGGCCATCGCATTGGCCGGAGGACGGGGGAACCCCGCCGTTGAGGACGTGCATCTGCTCTCGGCGCTGTTAGAGCAGGAAGGCGGGGTGGTCGGCTCGATTCTGGGCCGGGTGGGGGTCCGCTCGGATGAGTTGCGCCGACGCGTGAGCGAGGCGCTGGAGCGGCTGGCACGTCAGGAGGGCGGTTCGGGCGCCATGCCGTCACGCGAGCTGATGCAGGTGCTGGACCTGGCGGACAAAGACGCCAAGGAGATGGGGGACCAGTATGTATCCAGCGAGCACCTGGCGATGGCATTGGCGTCGGACAAGGCCAGCACGACCGGGCCGCTACTGCGTGAGCTGGGTGCGAAGCGCGCCGCGTTGATGCAGGCAATCCAGGCGATGCGGGGTCCGCACCGGGTCACCGATCGCGAGGCGGAGGAGAAGTACCAGACGATCCAGCGCTTCACGGTCGACCTCACCGATATGGCGCGGCGCGGCAAGCTGGATCCTGTGATCGGCCGCGATGAGGAGATCCGCCGCGTGATCCAGGTCCTGTCGCGGCGCACCAAGAACAACCCGGTTCTCATCGGCGAGCCCGGTGTGGGCAAGACCGCCATCGTCGAGGGGCTGGCTCAGCGCATGGTGAACGGCGACGTACCGGAGTCGCTGAAGAACAAGCAGCTGATCCAAGTGGATATCGGGGGAATGGTGGCGGGCACGAAGTATCGGGGCCAGTTCGAGGAGCGCTTCAAGGCGCTGCTCAAGGAGATCTCGGAGAGCGAAGGCCAGTACGTGGTCTTCATCGACGAGCTGCACAACATCGTCGGAGCGGGCGCTGCCGAAGGAGCGGTCGACGCCGGCAACATGATGAAGCCGTTGTTGGCGCGGGGACAGCTGCGCGTGGTGGGCGCGACGACTCTGAACGAATATCGTGAGCACGTGGAGAAGGACACGGCGTTGGAGCGTCGATTCCAGCCGATCTTCACTTCGGAGCCCAGCGTGGAAGACACGGTGGGGATCCTGCGTGGCTTGAAGGAGCGTTACGAGGTTCACCACGGGGTGAGGATCACGGATAGCGCGATCGTCGCCGCGGCGCGGCTCTCGAACCGATACATCACCGATCGCTTCTTGCCGGACAAAGCCATAGATCTGATCGACGAGGCGGCTTCGATGCTGCGGATCGAGATCGACTCGATGCCGCTGGAGATCGATGAAGTCGAGCGACGGATCGTTCAACTCGAGATCGAGCGCCAGGCGCTACAGAAGGAAGAAGACAGCGAGAGCCGCAAGCGACTTGAGAAGCTCGACCGCGAGCTGGCCGAGCTGCGTGAGGACTCGAGCGGCATGAAGGCCAAATGGCAAGCCGAGAAAGAGGTGATCGAGAATATCCGGACGCTGAAGGGGTTGATCGAAACGCTGCGGACCGAGGCCGAGCAGGCGACGCGTGCCGGGGAGAACGAGCGTGCGGCGGAAATCATCTACGGCAAGACTCCGGCGATGGAGACGGAGCTGGCGTCGGCTAGCGCCAAGCTCGCCGAGCTGCAAGAGGAGGGTCGCTATCTGAAGGAAGAGGTCAGCGAGGAGGACGTGGCGGCCGTCGTATCGCGCTGGACGGGCATACCGGTCAGCAAGATGATGGAGAGCGATCGCGAGCGCTTGGTTCATCTTGAGGATCACCTGCACAAGCGAGTGGTGAATCAGAGCGAAGCGATCGAGGCGGTGGCCAACGCTGTCAGACGCAACCGTGCCGGACTGCAGGATCCCAATCGTCCGGTTGGCAGCTTCATCTTTCTGGGGCCGACGGGCGTCGGAAAGACCGAGACGGCGAGAGCGCTAGCGGAGTTCCTATTCGACGATGAGCAGGCGTTGGTGCGGATCGACATGTCGGAGTATATGGAACGGCACGCCGTCGCCCGGCTGATTGGGGCGCCGCCGGGCTACATCGGGTATGAGGAAGGTGGCCAGTTGACGGAACGGGTGCGCCGCCGGCCGTACAGCGTTATCCTATTCGATGAGGTCGAGAAGGCGCACCCGGATGTCTTCAATATCTTGCTACAGGTATTGGATGACGGAAGGTTGACCGACAGTCACGGTCGGACGGTGGATTTCCGCAATGCCGTCCTGATCATGACGTCGAACATAGGCAGCCAGTGGATTCTCGAACTCCAGGACAAAGAGGATTGGGGCGAGATCGAGAAGCGAGTCTGGGATGGGTTGCGTGCGACCTTCCGCCCCGAGTTCCTCAACCGTGTCGATGATATCATCGTATACAAGCCGTTGGGTCGGGAAGAGCTACGCGAGATCGTCGATTTGCAGCTCGAGCGCGGCCGCGAATGGCTGACCGATCGCAAGATGGCGATGGAAGTGACAGAAGCCGCTCGGGACTTGATTTCGCAGGAAGGCTATGACCCCGCCTTCGGCGCGCGACCGCTCAAGCGCGCGCTGCAGCGGCTGCTACTGAACCCTCTGTCGGCGTCGCTGCTGGAAGGCAATTTTGGAGACGGCGATACGATCGTCGTCGATCGCGAGACCGGCGAGGACCGGCTCGTCTTTCGCCGGGCCTAGAGGCCTGGTCGGTCGCGAGCCCAGGACGTGCTACCGGCCAGATGCGGCCGGTGGCCCGGTCCCTTAGAACGGG
>JASFMO010000193.1:0-6713 GCA_050117535.1 Gemmatimonadales bacterium
TCAGTTATTGGGATAGGCAGAAACTCCTCATTGGCAGTGTTTGAGCCGAGGCTGGCGTTCTTGACCCACTTCGCCGTGGTGATCGCGGGATGGATCTAGTACTCGAGGCCTTCAAGGAGGCTTGTCGGCTGCTGTTGAGCGGCGATCCCTACCTGTGGCAGATCGTCGCGCGCTCGATGCAGGTCTCGGGCCTGGCTGTTCTGCTCGGGCTGCTTGTCGGTATACCGGTGGGCACCTGGCTGGGGTTGGCGCGTTTCCCGGGGCGTGGGGTCGGCGTTGCGCTGGTTAATACCGGCCTTGCTTTGCCACCGGTCGTCGTCGGCCTGTTCGTCTACGTATTCCTGTCGCGGCAGGGGCCCTTGGGCGGTCTGGGCTGGCTCTACACGCCGAGCGCAATGGTCACCGCGCAGTTCTTCCTCGCCGCGCCCTACGTGGCCGCGATCACGTTGGCGGCCGTGCAGTCGGTGCCGCCCGAGTTGCGACTCCAGGCCCGCGCCTTGGGCGCCAGCCGTTGGCGAGCGCTGCTCCTGCATCTCCGCGAGGCGCGTCTGTCGCTGATGGCGGCTGTCGCAGCCGGGTTCGGCGCGGTCGTCTCCGAGGTCGGCGCCGTGATGATGGTCGGGGGAAACGTGCACGGAGAGACGCGTGTCATCACGACGGCGATCGTGTTGGAAACGCGGCGCGGTCGGTTCGCGACGGCGATGGCGCTGGGTCTCATTCTGCTGGCGATCGCATTCGCGGCCAATGCGCTCATCACTCGGCTGCAGCAAGCCCAGCCCCGGCGGCGTCGGCCGCTCACGAGCTGATGGCGCCGCAAGAGGATTCTGTCTTGGCTGAGCCTCTATTGAGGGGCGAAGGGCTCGTTCGCGACTACGACGGGCAGCGCGTGGTCGACGTCGAGTCGCTGGAAGTTTACCGCGGTGAGGTGCTCGCGCTTCTGGGTCCCAATGGGGCCGGTAAGTCGACGTTGCTGCGCCTACTGGCCGGACTGGAGCCCGCCGATGAGGGGCGACTGTACTATAGAGGGCGTCGGGTCGCAGGACGGGACCGCGAGCTTCGCCGCTCGGCGGTGGCCGTGATGCAACAGCCCTACCTCTGGCGTGGCACCGTGCGCCAGAATGTCGAGTACGGTCTCCGCTTACGGCGCACATCGTCGCGGGAGCGGAAGGAGCGCGCCCGAGCCGCGTTGGAAATGCTGGAGGTGGGGCACTTGGCTGACGTCTCGGTAGCGACGCTCTCCGGCGGCGAGGCGCAGCGGGTCGGATTGGCGCGAGCGCTGGTTCTGGAACCGGAGGTCCTGTTTCTGGACGAGCCGACCGCTGACCTTGATGTGGCGGTGCGACGGCGGCTGCTGGCCGATCTGGAGCGGATCCTCCGTCGGGCTGCTCCTGCGATCGTCTTGATCACGCATGACCCGGGGGAAGCGTTCGCTCTAGCAGATCGCGTAGTCGTGCTCGAGGGCGGACGCATCATCCAAACCGGCTCGCCGGGTGACGTCTTCGAGGCGCCGGCCAGCGAGTTCGTCGCATCGTTCACGGGCGCCGAGTTCATGTTGAACGGGGCGGTTGAGAGTACAGGGCAAGGCACGGTGACCGTTCGTCTCGACTCGGGCCAGCTCCTCGAGGTGGCCGGAAACGTCCAGCCCGGGACGCGAGTGCGGGTGGGTTATCGACCGGAGGACGTCGTGCTGGGGCCGCCGGATTCATCGGCGACCAGCGCCCGCAATCGCTTTACAGCGAGGCTCACACGACTTCATCCGCAGGGCGGATTAGTGCGAGTGCGGCTGGAGTCGGACGGTCTGAGCCTCGAGGCCCTGATCACTCGACGTTCGCTCGAGGAACTGGGTCTGCAACTGGATACAACGCTCGTGGCGCAGATCAAGGCGACGGCCTTCCACATCTTTCCCATCTAGGTCTCGATCCAGTTACCCAGCGATCAAGATGGCCAGAGCGCCGGGATGATCGGCGGCGCGGGCTAAATGTGGCCGTGCGGATAGCGGAGCGCCTCGGGCGTCCTCGCTTCAGCCGGCGCCGTTGACGTCCTGATGATAGGCACGGCCTAGACTTTCACCTACGTGCGCTTTCGAGCGGGGCACGGAAGCGGCGAAGCGAAGCGAGGACTCTGAAGGTGGGATGGGATCGGGAGCGTGGAGTTCAGGCCAGCGGACGCCAGTCGTCAATCGAATGGGCCGGCGGCGAGGGGAGGGGCAGAGCCGACGGTTGAGTTTCCATTCGGCGCTGTCTTCACGTCACTGTTGACCATCCCTCTTCAGGTCGAGCCGGGAGAGTCGCTGGCGGTCAGCGACTTCCTGGCAACGACCAGCGGCCGGCTGTGGGTCACCGACGAGTCGGCGTGCGTGCTTCGGATCTATGCCCACGACGGGCGACGGGTCGGGACGCTCGCTCGATACGACACCGGTTTGAGACGGCCGGTCAGCTTGACGACGCTGCACGAGCGGTGGGTGGCGGTGCTCGATGGCTATGTGCCGGCCGTGGCCATCTTGAACGAGGCGGGGCGCGTGGCGCGCCGGTTCCCGCTGCCCGAGGTAGATCGGCCGTTACAGATCCTCAATCTCGACGATCGCCGCTTGGCGGTCGTCGGATCGGGATGGGGGGCGGGCGTCGGTCACCTGGTGCATCTGTATACGCCGGGCGGCGACTACATCGAGTCGCTCTTCGGCGAGCCCAGGGCAGGTGAGCATCCCGGCCGAGCCTACGTGGCGGGGGCCGGGAGCTCGGTCTACATAGGTCACAGCTTGACCGACTCTTTCGCTGTTTACGATGTGGAGGCGAGAGGTGTCGTGTCGTTCTCGAGTCTCAAGACTCCGCCGAGGACGCAGGAAAGCGGCGGCCGGTATTCGTTCCAACGGTTGAGGGGACTGTTCGCAACGGCCTGTGGCCCGTTGATCGCCCAGTACGAGGACGATGAGAGTGCTTCCGGCTACTCCTATGATCTGTACGGCCTAGATGGTTCTCCGATAGCTCACGGCCTGCGCAGCGAGGAGCGCGTGGTGGGTGTCGAGGGGCCGTTATTCTACTCGGTTCACACGAAGGGGGAAGGCACCGCTTCCGTGCGTGTCTGGAGGCTGAACTTCAAGGAGAGTGGGCGAGAGGCGGTGGATGGGGGAAGCCTCGACCCCGGGTAGGCGGTCGGACCGTCAGCCGAGATCGCTGACAAACGACCGCCAGCGTTGGGCCAGTTCAAGTTCCGCCGTCCGGAGTTCCCAGCCGGGCGGGTCGGCGTTGCGGCGGTGCTCTAGGTGCCACTCGAGGGTCGGAGCTAGCCAATCCTCCATCGGCGTGGGTCTGAAACGGAGTTCATGCTGTGCCCTCGCGATCGAATGCAAGTGATTGGCCCACGGCGTGTATGGCGAGACCCCCTCGGGGTCTAGGCCGGCGGCGCGCAGCACGGAACTGGGGATGTCCAGGATTTCCGCATCGACGCCGAGAACCCTGGCCGAGTGCTCGACGAAACGACGGAGGCTGACGATCTCGCGGCCGCCGAGGTTGTAGGCTCGGCCGGAGATCTCGGCCCCCCGTTCGATGACGGCTGTGATGGCCGAGACGACGTCGCCGGAGAAAACCGCCCTGTGCGTCTCGAGGCCGCCGTCGGGAAGGATGATACGGCCGTCCTCCAAAATGCGCCGCCAGTACGCCCAGGCGCGCAGGCTGTAGTCGCGTGGGCCGATGACGGCGGGCAGGCGCACGCTCACAAATGGGAAGCCGTTGGCGTCGTGCGCGCCCTGGAGTACCTGCTCCCCCTCGCGCCGTTGAATGCCGTAGTCGTAGGGATAGCGGTCGCGAAGCTCTTCGAGAGGGCGACCACGGCCAAAGTCTTCCTCTGCGTAGGGGCTGAAGATTCCATCGCAGACGCTGTAGACGGCCAGCGTGCTTGTGTGAATGAAGAGCCCGCACCTCCCATCGAAGACGCGCACGGCCGAGCGTGCGTCTTCGGCCGTGTAGCTCATGTTGTCCCAGACGACGTCCCAGCTATCGTGCGAGGCGGCACCCTCGAGATCGGCCGTGTTCTTTCGGTCTCCCTTGATGTGATGGATGTCGTCGGGAAGGTCGATCTCGAGTTTCCCGCGTGTGAAGACCGTGACGCGGTGCCCCAGCTTATGGAGCGCCAACGCCGTGTAGCGTCCCACGAAGCGGGTCCCACCGATGATCAGGATGTTCACGGCTAGGGCGGGGTGGGCTACGGCAAAGATTCCGAGTTGGCAAAGAGTTCCAACAGATCTGCCTCTTCCATGTGGAAGAGCGAGTGCTCCGCCGTGGCCGGGTCTCCGCTCTCGTGCTTCACGAAACGCGGCTGGCGCGTTGGAGATGAGACACAAACGAACATCAGACGCGCGGGTAGGGAACCGCCGGGCTGACCGCCAGTGACGTACGCTTCCCACTCATCGAACTGGTCGTCCATGAAAGTCCGCCGCATGGATTCACACTCTGTTCAGGGGTACAGACCGCTGCAGCAGGGCGCGCAGCTGGTCGTCGGTTATCTGCTTCGCTGCTTGCTTGGGGAACCTCGGCGAGCCGGGCGGTAACAGGTTGTAACGTTCGGGCTCGACGCGCACCGGATCCCGAAAGATGACCATCAGGTTGGGTGACTGTTCGTTGTCGCCCGAGTGCAAGCAGATGTCTGCCTCCCATTCCCGGCCGTTTGGCGCCTGGAACTTGCGTTTTGCCGATGGAACGATCTTGACCAACTGGGCCTCCAATGTCTGCACTGTGGCGCCGGGGCGGCGCATCATTAAGCGAAATCCCCTTCGCTGGCAAGGGCCGACCGATTGGCTGCTGTCCCGGCGCGCGTCAGAACTCGAACTCGAGAGCCAACGTGTATCGGCGGATAGGCTCTAGGTTCCGTTCAATTGTCGTGTATCCGTAGTTGCCGGCATTGTTTACCACAAAGCGCATCGTCTGGCGTCCGAAGCGGTATGCGAGCCGGAGATCCCAAATACGCATCGGGAGTAATGGGTCAGTTCGTGTGTCGGTGAATACTTTCACGCGGTCGAACGCCGACGCGTATCGGTAGTCGCCGCCGACCTCTAGTGCCCCGATCTCGAAGTCGCCCGAAAACGTCAGCATCTCGCCGGGCCGGTACGCTAGCGGCTGCTGTGTCGACTTGTCCTCGTGGTCGAGATAAGTGTAGGCGACGGAGGCGGCCAACCGATCGCCGATCAGGGACAGGCGCCCGATGGCTTCGATGCCCGCGACTCTGGCCTTCGGCAGGTTCTCGAACTGGATGAGGACGCCCTCGGCGCTCAGTAGCGTATCGGCCTCGATGAAGTCCTCGAAGTCGTACATGAAGCCGGCCAGGTCCAGCGACAGCCAACTCGTCACCAGCCGTTGAATCCCGAGCTCGCCGGCCAGCGAGCGTTCCGGGCGCAATTCGGGGTTGGGAACGACCAGGAAGCCGCCTACCTGTGTGGCCGTGAACAGCTCATCGGCGGTTGGCGCTCGAAACCCGCGGCCCACGGACGCTCGGACTCGAGTCAAGCGGTCCGGCGCGACTACCGCACCCAGTCGCGGACTGAGTTGCGAGATCCATGGGTCGGTGAGCGATCCGCCGTCCAGCAGTCCCAGGTCGAGCCGGGCACCGAGGGTCACGGAGGCCCAGGTGGTGAGACTGAACTCGCCTTGGGCGTAAAGCGCGAGATCCGTCATGTCGTGGCTCGCCTGGGGTTCGATGCCGCTCTCACCGCCGAAGAAATTCTCCGCCTCGACATTGGTGAACGCGCCCTCGGCGCCAAAGGTCAGGTATAGCCAACTGGCGCTTTGCCAGTCCGTTCGCAGTTCGCCGCCGAGCCGGTCGGCCACCGCGCCGATTTCACTATCACCGAAGTCGGTCTGCCAGTCGTTCCGTTGATAGTGCAGCCGCTCGAAGCTCCGCACCCGATCGCTCCAGCGCCGTCGGTGGGTCAGGTGCAGGCGGCCTTTGTCCGATCGCGTTCGGTCGTCCAACGCGTCGTCGGGCACCTTCGCCGGCTGGAATGCCAGCTGTTGCCGATCCGCGCATTGACCGGCGGTGCACCACAGCAAACTGGCGCCGTAGCGCTCGCGCGCCCAACTACCGAACATACCCCACTCATCCCGGTCACCGTCGAGCCCAAGTTGAAACGCGAGGTTGGTGCGCTTGAGATCGCCGTTCTGGCGGTATCCGTCGTCGACGGTCCGTCCACCACGCAACCAGACACCGACGTCGCCCAGACGTCGTCCGTGACTCAAGTCCGCGGAGCCGAAACCGAGGGTCTGGTCGGACCAGATCCACTCCGAGAAGGGAGGGTCATCGTAGAAACCAGCACGCAGACGGACGCGTGTGATCGGATCCTCCGGAGGATCCGCTGTCACGACGTTGATGACCCCGCCGAGAGCGGCGGTCCCGTACAGCGCCGAACCGGCTCCCTTCATGACCTCGATTCTCTCGATCTCGGTCAAGGGGATAACGTCCCAGTTGATGGACCCGCTATCGCCGGCGTTGGCCGGGACTCCGTCGAGGAGCATCAAGACTCGACTGCCGGCCCCGCGAGAGTAGCCGGAGGAACCCCGGATATTGAGTTGGTCACCGACGAACTGTATCGACGGCGCGAAGGCGACCGCGTCGGCCGCGGTATCCGTGACCCGCTGCTGGATTTCCTCCTCCTCGATGACGGCCACCGAGACCGGTGCCTCGAGACTGCTGATCTCGCGTTTGGTCACCGTTGTCACGATTTCGCC
>JASFMO010000194.1:0-6693 GCA_050117535.1 Gemmatimonadales bacterium
CACCGACGCTGCGCAACGTCGAGTTGACCCCGCCATACTTCCACTCCGGTGGCGTGTGGGGCCTGGCCCAAGCCGTGGGCGTGATGGGCTCGGCGCAGTTGGGTCAGCAGTTGAGCGAGGACGAGACGGGCGCGATCGTCGCGTTCCTGAAGACCCTTACGGGCGAACAGCCCCGCGTCGACTATCCCATCCTGCCGCCCAGTACGGCCGAGACCCCGAAACCGGATGTATCGGTGAAGGTGGGCGCGGCGTCTCACTAGCTGGCTGCGAATGGAAGAGGGGAGCCGTCGAGCTCCCCTCGACACCTAGCACCTTGCTCAAGCTCATCCCGCATCCGAAGCGGGGGCCACGACTCTGGCGCGGCGCCCGTCTCCTCGTAGTTTGCACTCGAGTGCCACACGCCGCTCGTCGGGACCGCAGAGAGCGGTGATCAGCCGTTCGCACAGGGAGGTGAGCCCATGAAGGAAGGGGAGGTAGTGACTCTCAGTCGTCACATTGTCGAGCAGGAACGAACCTATCCGGAGGCCACGGGCGCGTTCTCCAACATTCTCTACGACGTCGCCCTCGCCGCCAAGATCATCAGCCGTGAGGTCAACCGGGCCGGCTTGGTCGACATCGTGGGCAGCGCGGGACGGTTCAACGTGCAGGGCGAAGAAGTTCGCAAGTTGGACGACTTCGCAAATGATGTCGTGTTCCATACAATGGATCATACCGGCAACCTCTGCGTGATGGCTTCGGAGGAGATCGAGGATCCGATTCCGATCCCCGACAAGTTCCCCTGCGGCAACTACGTTCTGCTGCACGACCCGCTGGACGGATCCGATAACATCTCGGTCAACGTCTCGGTCGGGACCATCTTCTCCATCCACAAGAAGGTCTCGACGGGCGAGCGCGGCACCATGGAAGACCTGTTGCAGCCGGGGTTCCGACAGCTGGCCGCCGGATACGTCGTCTATGGCTCTTCGACGATGTTGGTGTATACGACGGGAGCGGGTGTGCACGGCTTCACCCTCGAGCCGTCAATCGGCGAGTTCCTGCTGTCCCATCACGACATGAAGATCCCCGACTCGGGCAAGAAACTCTACAGCATCAACGAGGCCTACTACAAGCGCTGGTCTCCGGGTCAGCAGAAGGCCGTCGATCAGCTCAAGGAAGAGGGATTCAGCCTGCGCTACATCGGGTCGCTGGTGGCGGACTTTCACCGCACTCTGCTTTACGGTGGCATCTTCATGTACCCGGCGGACACGAAGAGTCCGAAGGGGAAACTGCGTCTTCTCTATGAGGCTTCGCCCATGGCGATGGTGATCGAGGAGGCCGGTGGCGCTTCTTCGAACGGGGAGAAGTCGATCCTTCACGTCGAGCCGACGGAACTCCACCAGCGCACGCCGGTGTATCTGGGTAGTAAGACCCTGGTCAAACGGGTCGAAGACGCGCTCCGGTCAGAGGAGGTGGCCGAGCCGGTCTAGCTCGGGGCCCGCCGCGGTTTATCCGTTCGACGTGACGGCAGCCCGGCCGCGTCCGATGGCCCAACCTTGTCGTGTGGGGCCCGTCCGCATAATGTCTGAGGGTGAACTGGGTGCCGACTAGTGGTGGGTTGAAGATAGAATGAAGCATCTAACACGAGTTTTACTGCTTACGCTTCTCTGCCTCGTTTGGCCGGCCGGCACGCTCGGAACGTCGGCCGTCGTCCAGGGCCCCGTCGTGCGCGCCTTGCTCTTCTTCTCGCCGACCTGCCCGCACTGCCACGAAGTCATCAACAAAGATCTGCCCGTCATCTTTCAGCGCTTCGGCGGCGAGGCCCGCGTCTGGTTCGATCAGGAACGCCCTCGCGATCAGGTCGCTCTTTACCTCGTCACCAACGGACAGGTCGAGATCCTCCTGGTCGATGCCTCGATCGCCGGCGGCAACGAGCTCTACATGGCGTCGCAGGAAGCGCTGAACATTCCCAACAACCGGCGCGGCGTTCCTCGCCTGGTGGTCGGGGACCACGTCCTCGTCGGCTCGTTGGAGATTCCAGAGATCTTCCCGGGCATCGTCGAAGAAGGTCTGGCCGCGGGTGGGATCGATTGGCCCGACATCGCGGGGATGGATCAGGCGCTGGCGGCCTTTCCCTGGCTCCAGCCGCTGGCGGCGGCCGAAGCGCCCGACGAGCCGGCGGCGGATGAGCCAGCACCGGAGTCCGCGACGGAGCCCGTCTCGCACGACGGCGAGGGAGCCGCCGCGGAAGAGACGCTCCCGGACGCCGGCGATGCGGCGGACCGGTCGCCGGAATCTGCCGACCGGGGCTCGAAGCCGGACTCGGAGGAGGCCGAGAGGGATCCGGAGCCCGGTGCGGAAACGGACCCGGGCCCCGCGGCGATGCCCGGGGCGGAAGTAGCGGCCGCGGACGGTCCGACAGACGGCGGCGGCGCTCCGGAGGATTCGGCGGCCGCGGCAGTTGAACCGGGCGATGCATCGCCGGCGGCGGAGAAGACTCCGGCGGAAGGCGGACCGGCGGTGGCCGAGACCGGAGTCGGCGAGGCCGACTTGAGCATGATCTCGGCGCGCCGGCCCAACATGATCGAACTCTACAGCCGCGATCCAGTGGGGAACAGTTTCTCGGTTCTGGTCCTGATTGGGATGATGGTGAGCCTGTTCGCCGTCTACGGGATGTCGCGGGAGCCGATGACGGCGGGCCGTGAGTTCGGCCTGGCCATCCCTCTCCTCTCGCTGCTCGGCATCGTCGTCGCCAGCTATCTGGCGTATATCGAGTCCACGGGCGCGGAGGCGGTGTGCGGGCCCGTCGGCGACTGCAACACCGTCAACCAGAGCGAGTACGCCATCCTCTTCGGCGTCCTCCCCGTCGGGGTGTTGGGACTGGCCGGCTACGTCGCGATCATCGCCGCCTGGCTGACCGCGCGCCGGGGTGACGGCCGGGCGTCCGACTGGGCGAAGGTCGCCCTGCTGGGGATGACCCTGTTCGGTACGCTCTTCTCCATTTACCTGACCTTCCTAGAACCGTTCGTGATCGGCGCCACTTGTGCCTGGTGTCTGACCTCGGCAGTCGTGATGACGCTATTGATGATCATCACAGCGCGGCCGGCGTTCGGCGCTCTCGATCGATTGCGGGCATCCCAGCCGTTCTGAACCCTTCCGAGCGCCCGACCACGAGAAAACAGTCCACTCTGTCCTCAAAGTAGACCGGTGGCCAGGGTCGCCAGTCCGAGGAAACTAAGAAAGCCGACCACATCGGTGACTGTCGTCAGGATGATCGACGACGCCTGGGCCGGATCTTGCCTCAGAACGGTCAAGACCATCGGCACGGAGGCGCCGGCGATCCCGGCGATCACCATGGATATGACCATCGCCAGCCCAATGACTAGCGCCAGTCCCGGTGACCCGCTCCATACGTACACCGCCAGTGCCGTCACGGCCGCGACCGCGCATCCGTTGACGAACCCCACGGCGAGTTCTTTGAAGGCTAGTTTGAACCAATGCCGCACTCGAATCTCGCGCAGCGCCAGACCGCGCATCGTGACGGCGAGCGCCTGTGCACCGGTGTTGCCCGACTGTCCGGCGGCCACTGGCAGCAGGACGGCCAGGGCTGTGAAACGAGCGATCGTGGGTTCGAACAGCCCCACCACGAAAGCGGCCAGGAATGCGGTGGCGAGGTTGATCTGCAGCCACGGCAGTCGCTTGCGCACCGAGAACGTCACCGTCGACAGGGCGCGCTCGTCCTTGCTCACGCCGACCATCTTCTGGATGTCGGCCGCCGCCTCTTCCTGGAAGGCACTGACCAGCATGCCGTGCCGGATCGTTCCCACGAGCCGGCCTTCGAAGTCCGTGACCGGCAGGCTAGTCAGCTTGTATTGCTCGAACAGCTCGACGGCCTCGCTCTGTGCGGCGGTCGCCTGTACGCTGACGGTTCTACCGGGCATCAGATCCCGCAGCAATTGGGACGGTTCGGAGACCGCCAGCTCCTGCAGCGAGACGGCGCCTACGAGGTGGCCGTCAGCATCGATGACGAAGATGTGGTGAACTCGCTTGTCCCGCATCTTGCGCAGCAAAGTGATGGCTTCTCCGACGGTCGAGTCGGGATGCAGAGCGGCGACTCGTGGATCCATGATGGCGCCGGCGCTATCGGGGGGATAGGCGATCAGCGACTCGATCTCCTTGGCGAGGCGCGTATCCAGTAGGCCGAGACGGTTCGCCCGCCTCTCTTTCTCGAGGCTGGCCAGCAGTTCGGCCGCGTAGGGGGGGGCTAGCGCCGGAATCAGCGCTCGGAACGTATCGTCGCTGAGGGCTTCTAAGGTGGCGGCCGCTACGTCCGGGAGCAGACGCTGGAAAACGGCGGCGGCCACGGGCACCGGTGGCTTCGCGAGCAGCGAGGCTATCTCGCCCGGCCGGCGGGCCTCCAGGCTCTTGGCGACTTCGTCCGGATAGAGCTCGGCATAGGCTTGAACCAGCGAATTGATCGGTCGTTCGGCATCCCGCATCATCGCTCGACCTCCTGCCGTCGTGCCACCCGCTTTCGCGTTGGCGATGGTGTCGCGCTCGCAAAGCCTGTTGCCAGAATCGACAAGCTCGTCCAATACATATCCGCGATGGTCATGGCAACGTTGATGATTTCAACGGGACCGGGACTCTCAGGTCCCGTCGGTGCTAGCTGGCGGAGGGTTCGGTGGCGAATCACTCCTAGAAAGGCATCCCGCTTGTCCACCACGGGCATCATGTCGAACTGCTGCCAAGCGGGGTTGCCGGCAACGGTGGCCAGATCCGAATCGGCCGCCAGCCGCTGCGGCCCTCGCTTCATGATCGACTCGAGCATCTGTTTCGGGCGAGCGAGCAGCAACTCCCGGACGGTGACGACGCCCACGAGACGGTGGTCGCGATCGGTGACGTAGAGGTTATAGGCGACTCCGCCAGCCAGGCGTCGCAAGTGCTTCTGTGCATCAGCGACGCTGATGTCGCTGGGCAGCGTCAACACCTGTGGGTCAGCGATGCCTCCTGCCGTGCCCGCGCGGTATCGGAGCACGCTCCGCAACAATCTCGCCAGATTGTCAGCGAGGTTCTCGAGCAGCAACGCGGCTCTGGCGGAGCCCAACTGTCTCAGCAGTAATGCGGTGTGGGACAGAGGCAGGTCCTCGATTATGGCTGCCGCGCGGCTGTCTTCGATGTCTGACAGTGCCGCGGCCGCGAGTGTGACGTTCATGTGCCGGATGACCCTCGCGGCTGCCGTCGTTGCAAGCGCGGTGAGAAATGCCGCGGTCTCGGCCGTTGACGCCCGCTCGAGCACTCGAGCGGCGTCCTCCGGGTGCCTCTCGGCGAATTGCCCGCTGAGCACTTCGCTGGCGTTCATCTAGCTGCCCTCGGCCACGAGTGTCGAGTTTTCCTCAACGAACTTCTTGGCGGGCACCATCACACGACCGCCGTCGGTGACGATCACGAGCGCCGTCGGCGTCCGCTCGACAACTTGTCCCTCGACGTCTCCGATCTTGATCGTCTGGCCGATACTGTACGCTTGGGCCAGGTAGTGGGAGGCGATGACGTTGCTCACGGCGGTGTGCGCGCCGAGTCCGAAGGCGAGGCCGAGGCCGGCCAAAACGGATCCGGATGTGACAGCGAGCGTGATGATCAAGGCGCCACTGTCGATGCCGAGTTCGTCCAAGGCGATGACGATCGCGACCACGAGGATGACGCCATAGGCGAGGCGGCCGAGCGCGGAGGCAAAGGCCACGCCGGCCGAGGCCGACGTCGTCGCCGTCAGGCCGCGGGCCACGGTGGCGACGACCATTCCGGCGGCCACGATCAGAGCGGCGGCCAGCACATTGGGGAGGTAGTAGACGAAGCGACTCAGCGAATCTGTGACGACCGGTAGCCCCAGGGTCTCGAGCGCGGTCGCGGCAAAGAAGAGGAAGACAAGCCAGAAGACGAAAGCGGATACGACCTTTGGGACCGTGGAAGAGATGTTCGTCCGTTCCAGAGCGACGTGAACGGTGTCGCTGCGGGCGAGCCGTTCCAATGCTCCCGCCGTCAGACGCCGCCCCCATAGGCCGAGCAGCCGCGCCAACAGCAGGCCGAAGAGGATCAGCGCGGTCGCGGCCAGCACATTGGGGAGTGACGCGCGGAGGGTCTGAACCAGATTGTCTAGAGTTGAAAGCCATTCCTGAGACATGGGGACCTCCACTCGCGAGTTGCTGTATTGCCTTCCGGATCGAGTCTGCAGCGAGTGACACCGTTGCCACTGCGCGGTTCAGCGTCAGCGTCTAGGGTCGCAAAAAGGCCATCTTCCACCTCCTGTTTCAAGGCGTCGGAAGGGGCGCCGGTTCTCCGCCTTCGAGAGAGGATCCTCGGTTGCGCCCGCGCAGCTCGCTCGGCGCGGTAATCCCGAGCGAGATGATCAGCTTCAGCGCCGCATCGACGGACATCTCCAGGTAGACGAGCTCGTCCACTGGGACGGCCACGAGGTTGCCGGTAGTCGGGACGGGCGGTCCCGGAATGAAGACATTGGCTAGCCGCTGCATTCCGTCCGATCCCGGCCGCGTTGTGTAGCTGGTCACGAAGCCATAGGAGTAGGCGCCTCTTCGAGGGTGCTCCAGCATGACGACCTCGCGCAGCAGTTGGCGCTGCGACAGTGTGGCGCTCTCGACGATGTCCTTCGATGCGCCGTATACCCGGCGCACGAGGGGCACACTCGCGAAGGCTCGCTCCATT
>JASFMO010000195.1:0-6611 GCA_050117535.1 Gemmatimonadales bacterium
CAACCGTCGGGATATCCGTCGCGGACAGAACCTCGAGGCAGCGCTCCAGAATCTCACGACTCATCACCGCATCGGTCCGGTCCGGCCCCGCGTCGACATGGCAGTGCCGGCAGGTCATGTTGCAGAGCTTGCCGACGTTGACCTGGAGGATTTCAATCCCTGTGGCGCGCAGCGGTCGCAGGCCGCAGTCTTCTAGACAGGATTCGAACTCGCGCGGCAGCGGCACCGAGCGCAGCGTCGAAACCTGCGCGGCTGGGTCTGCGAGGGCCGAGCGGCGCGATCGGAGTGAAGTTGTCGGCGTGGCGGACATCACATACCCAATTCGTCGGTCACGTTCCGCATCTGCAGCCCATGCACAAACGAGGCGCCGCCGCGCAGCGCCGAAGCCACGTGCACCGCCTCGGTCATCTGGTCCAGGTCCGAGCCCTTCTCCAACGAGTCTCGGGTGAACGCATCGATGCAATAGGGGCATTGCAGCGCGTGTGCCACCGCCAGGCCGATGAGGCTCTTCTCTCTGGCGGTGAGCGCGCCGTCCTGAAAGACGGCACCGTACCAGTCAAAGAACTTCCGACCCAGTTCGGGCGCGTACTCCGACATTGCGCCGAACCGCGGCAGGTCTTCCGGGCGATAATATGGCTTCATCTCGGGTTCGTCCTTCCGTGATTGTGGAACCGCAACGCCGGGGCACGGCCCAGCCCGCCCACCCATTTGTGAACGTGAAGATGACCGAGTCGGTTTCCAGGGCAGCCTGGCTGCAAGCGGCGTCGCTGCCGACCTGGTCGAACAAGATTGCCAGGCTAGGCCACGCCTCGTAGCTTTGTCGTGCCTGTCCGCTGTTCTCCCCACACTAGCAAGCCACGTCGATGAGTCAAGCCGCCGTCCGAGCGGCTCGACCGATGGTTCCGCGCGACTCCGAAGTCCCTCCCCCGAGAGCGAGTCTTTCAACCGACAGACTGCGACGACGGCCGTACTATCAGCGATGGAGGAAAAGCGATGAACGAGTGGCAGCAAAGGGTGGGCGGCTCAGCCAGCCCTCCAGAGCGAGATAAGGATGAGCGGGTCATGCCGGCCCTCATTGTGGGTGCGGTCGCGGCGCTCGCGGGTGGAGCGGCGTGGGCGGCTCTGGTTGTCTTCGCCAGCCTCGAAGCGGGGATCGTCGCGTGGGGCATCGGCCTCGCCGTTGGGTTGGCCATGGCGGCCGTCACGCCTAGCCGTGGACAGGCGATGGCGGTACTGGCCGCGTTGATCGCGGCCGTTGGTCTTGTGGCTGGCAAGGCGATGATCGTGACGTTTGCCACTCAGCCAGCGTTGGCAGAGGAGATCGAGGCCGATGGCGAATGGCTAGCCGAGGCCGCGGTCTTCGATCTTCAGTCATCGGGTGCTCTTCCCGTTGAAATGCAGCAGAAGTTGGAAGCCCTGGCCTTCGATGACACGATACCGGACGCACTTTGGCTCGAAATGTTGAGCGCCGGTACGGAACACGCGGAGTCAGTGGGCTCCGAAGGACGTGCCGAGTTGGCCGCTCAGTACGCCAGCTTCCTGCTCTCGGGCACGGATTTCATGACGTTGCTCGGCGCCCAGATGAGTCTTTGGGATCTGTTGTGGTTCGGACTGGCGATATCGACGGCCTGGAGGATCATGTCGGGCAAGCAGCGGCAAGGCATGCAGCCCGGCGAAGCCGACGCTTGATGCTGGATGTGGAACGGCGAGCCTGAGGCTCGCCGTTCGTCTTGAATCGTATCGGTCGAACTTTGGGTCTGGGGGTCAGTCGCCTTCCAGCGTCAGCGTGTCGACGTCCACCGTCATCTCGGCAATTCGCGCTTCGACCTCCGGGTCCACGCCCTCCTGCACGCGACCGCCCAAGCACTGGCCCAAGAACACTTCCATCGAGCGGTAGAGGGCGAGACGGTTGTCGGCGTTCGCGAAGCCGTGCCCTTCGTTCTCGGCCAGTATGTAGTTGACCTCGATGCCGCGATCGCGCAGCGCGATGGCCAACTGATCCGCTTCGCGCTTCGTGACGCGCGGGTCGTTCTGGCCCTGGACTATGAGCAACGGATCCTCGATCTGATCGACGAAGAACAGGGGTGAGCGCTGCCGCATATCTTCCCGATCCGCTTCGTTAGCCGGGTCGCCGACGTGGCGGTAGAAGCTTGATTCGAGGAACGGACGCCAGTAGGCCGGGAACGACTCGATCAGCGTGATAAGCGAGGAGGGCCCGACGTAATCCACGCCGCAGGCGAAGTATTCAGGCGTGAAGGTGACGCCAACCAATGTGGCATAGCCGCCGTACGAGCCGCCGTAGATCGCGACCTTGTCGGGGTCGGCGATCCCCTCGTCGATCGCCCACTGCACGCCGTCGATCAGGTCGTCGTGCATCGCGCCGGCCCACTCCTTCACGGCCGCATTGTAGAAGGTCTTGCCGTAGCCGGTCGAGCCCCGGTAGTTGATCTGCAGCACGGCGTAGCCCCGATTGGCCAGCAACTGCGCCTCGGGGTCGTAGCCCCAGACGTCCCGGGCCCACGGACCTCCGTGCACAAGCAAGACCAGCGGCAGGTTTGCCGCCTCGACCCCCCGCGGCGTGGTCAGGTAGGCGTGAACCGTCAGACCATCGCGGGCTTTGTACGAAACGGGGGTCATCTCGGCCAGTTGGTCGGGGTCCAGCCAAGGTCGTGGTCGGAAGAGGAACTCGGACTGGCCCGTGTCGCTATCGTACTTGTAGGTGGCCCCTGGGTCGGTGGGCGAGTCGTACGAGACGATCATCACCTTCTCGTCCAGCGTCATCGAGGTGACGTTCGGTGTACCCGTGTGGATCTTGCGTAGGTCGGCGATGACCTTGGTCGTCTCGTCATTCTTCGGGTAGATCCGCACGGTGTCACCGACGTACACGGTGGCCATCAACTCGTCCGTGATCTCGCTGAACATGGCCTGAGAGAAGTCGACTTCACCCTGGGGGTCGCTCTCGAGTATTTCGGTCTCGCCGGTGTGAAGATCGAGCAGCACGAGTTGCTGTAGATCCGTCTCGCCGTGGTCGCTGGACATATAGAGCCGGCGGTCGTCCGGGTGAATCCGAATCGGAGTCACGTTCTCGTTCGACGGATAGCTGGCGACGCGTTGCCAGTCTGCGTCCTCGGTCTCGCGGAAGTGAATCTCGGTTTCGCCGGCGGGACCCTGCGCGACGGCGACCCGCACTTTGTTGTCGCTGTCGGTCAACACGCCGAGGAAACGGCCCGGGTTCTCGGCGACCAACTCGAGGTTCCCGCTCTCCAGGTCCAGCCAGAAAGCGTCGAAAGCGCTCGGATTACGACGGTTGAGTCCGACGAGGATCTTATCCGGCATTTCGCGCGGAACGTCAAAGATGACGGCGCGAACGCCCTCATAGGGAGTGAGGTCGCGAGCTTCCGGTGTGCCTTCGCCCGCCAGCGGGACCGAGTAGATGTGGAAGTTCTCGTTGCCCCCTTTGTCCTGAACATACAACAGCTTCTGGCTGTCGACCGTCCAGAAGTAGCCCCGGACCGGCCGAACCGTGTCCGTCGTCATCAGGCGCTCCTGATCCGAGTCGAAACGCTTGACGTAGATGTTGAGCTTACCTTCGTACGGCTTCAGGTACGACAACCACTGGCCGTCGGGCGAAATCTGGGCGCCCGCGATCTCGGGGTTATCGAAGAACTGGGCCAGGTCGATCAGCGGCTGCTGCTGCGGCTGTGGCTCTGCGCAGGCGCCGAACAGGAATGCCCCTGTCAGAAGTCCTAACCGGACGCGATTCATCCGCACCTCCTTGAAGGTTGAATGCAATAGATGGCGGATACGAGGCCGGCCTAAGATAGGCTCGAGAGTCGCGGCTGCCTAGTGGGGCACCGTCCGTCAGTTTCTGCCCCGACCCGCCGCCCTTTGGGCGTTTCTGATCGCGGACGCTTTCACGCCGGATGCCGGCGGCGCCGGAGAGGAGTATCCCGGTCGCAAACGCTCGGCGTCGGGGCCACGCAGCTTGGCGACTCGCAAATCATCGCCGGTGCGTCGTCGCGCGTCGGGTCCGGGCGAGCCGACCACGAACGAGTCGGGATAGAGCTCGAGGTAATAGGCGGTGCCCCAGGGATCCAGGCGCGGCCGGCGCGTTCGCTCGAGCCAATCGGCAAACCCGGCGGGGAGAGGGTAGGTGCCGGCCGTGCCGGCGTCCTCCTGCACGACGAGCGCGATCTGGGTTAGGGCTCGCTCGGCGGAGCGCTGCTTATTGGCCGCGCTCAACGTGGGAGACAGACCGAGAATGCCCTCGCGGATGCGAGGGTCGAACAAAGCCATAGCGCCGATGACTATGAAGAACAGGAGGACTTTCTTCACTTGCAGATCCCAAGGTTCACGGAGAACCGCACAGGGGAGGGCACGAGCTGGAGGCGGAGGCACGCCATCGCCTTCCGACCCTGTGAAACCAGCGGGACACCATCCCGGCTGTCAAGGTCGGGTTAGGAGGCGCAGACGGCTCGCCGTGTCAGCAGGTTGACATCATGGCACGTAAATGACTGTAAAATGATAGGTTACATGATCTACATGACAATCTACATGATAGGAAAGCTTGGCCGTCCTGACTATCGCAGGCCAATGCCCTGGATTGGGTGGGGCGTCTGAGCTGGCCGCGGTTCGTAGATAGCCGGGGATACTGCGGCATGAAGAATCCGGGCGCCTCGGAGGGTCGAGGTGCCCGGGGGACTTGTGGGTTGGCGACAAGAAGCAGTCTTAGACGACGGGAGCGTCCACTGGTCGGCGGTCGGCGATCAGCGACGATTTGATGAAGTCGCGATTGAGCCGCGCGATGTTCGAAACGCTGACCGCCTTCGGGCATACCGCCTCGCACTCGCCGTGATTGGTGCAGTTGCCGAAACCCTCGATGTCCATCTGCCGGATCATGCTCTTGACGCGTCTGTAGCGCTCGGGCTGACCCTGCGGCAACAGCGAGAACTGGGCGACCTTGGCTGAAGTGAACAGCATGGCCGAGGCGTTAGGGCAGGCGGCCACACACGCTCCACAGCCGATGCAAGCCGCGGCATCCATGGCCAAGTCGGCATTCTCCTTGGCGATCGGCAGGGCGTTGGCGTCCTGTGCCGCACCCGTGGGGGCGGAGATGAAGCCGCCAGCGGCGATGATACGATCGAAGGCGCTGCGGTCGACGATCAAGTCTTTCACTACCGGGAATGCCCGGGTCCGCCACGGCTCGATCCAGATGTGGTCGCCGTCCTTGAAGCTGCGCATGTGGAGCTGGCAGCAGGTAGTCCGTTCGCGTGGCCCGTGGGCCCGACCGTTGACGACGACGCCGCAGGTCCCGCAGATGCCCTCGCGACAATCGTGATCGAAGGCGATGGGTTCGTCTCCCTGGAGGATCAATCGCTCGTTGACGACGTCGAGCATCTCCAGGAAGGACATATCGTCGCTGATATCCGGGGCCTCATACTTCACGAATTGGCCCTTGGACTTCGCGTCTTTCTGCCGCCAAACGTGCAGTGTGAGGTTCATTATTTGTAGCTCCGTGTCGCTAGGGCCACGTACTCGAACTCGAGCGGCTCGATGTGGCGGTTCGGTTTCTTGCCGTCTCCGGTGTACTCCCAAGCCGCGACATGGGAGAAGTTTTCGTCGTCCCGCAGCGCCTCGCCGTCCTCGGTCTGATACTCCTCGCGGAAGTGAGCGCCACACGATTCCTCGCGCGTCAGCGCGTCGAGGCACATGAGCTCGCCGATCTCGAGGAAATCCGCCACGCGGCCGGCATATTCCAGCGACTGGTTGAGCTCTTCGTTCACGCCGGGCACGATGGCGTCCTCCCAGAACTCTTCCCGAAGCGCTGGGATTTTCTCGAGAGCCATCTCCAGTCCTTGCCGCGTGCGGCCCATCCCGCAGTACTCCCACATCAGTTTACCCAGTTCGCGATGGAACTCCATGGGCGAACGCTTGCCCCTGAGTGCCAGGAGGCGCGCAATGCGCTCCTCGACGGCGGCAACGGCGGCAATCGCTTCGGGATGGTCGTCGCGCACTGGTTCGAACTTGGTGCTGCTGAGATAGTTGCCAAGCGTGTAGGGAAGGACGAAGTAGCCATCGGCGAGCCCCTGCATCAGCGCGCTAGCGCCCAGCCGGTTCGCACCGTGGTCGGAGAAGTTGGCCTCGCCGGCCACGAAGAGGCCGGGGACGGTGCTCTGGAGGTTGTAGTCGACCCACAGCCCTCCCATCGTGTAATGGGTGGCCGGGTAGATGCGCATCGGGACCTTGTAGGGATTCTCATCGGTAATCCGCTCGTACATCTCGAACAGGTTGCCGTAGCGCTCGCGGATCTTGTCCTCGCCCAAGCGATTGATCGCGTCCGCAAAGTCCAGATATACGCCCACGCCCGTCGGACCGACTCCGTGGCCCTCGTCGACCACACGCTTGGCCGCGCGCGAGGAGACGTCGCGCGGCGCCAGGTTGCCAAAGCTGGGATAGATCCGCTCTAAGTAGTAGTCGCGCTCATCTTCGGGGATATCGCCCGGGGCGCGCTTGTCGTCTGCCGCTTTGGGGACCCAGATCCGGCCGTCGTTACGCAGCGACTCGCTCATCAGCGTGAGCTTCGACTGGTATTCGCCGGACACCGGGATACA
>JASFMO010000196.1:0-6600 GCA_050117535.1 Gemmatimonadales bacterium
GCGGGTTGGGCACGGGAGAATTTTATCGCCGTATCAACCCGTTCTTCAACGAGCATTTCGCGCCAAAGACGCACGTGCACGGTTCGCTGGCGGACGTCTATGGCGTCGGGCTGCTGTTCATCGGCCGCAGCGGTATCGGCAAGAGCGAATGCGTCCTCGACCTGGTCGAGCGAGGACATCGCCTGGTGGCGGACGACGTCGTGCGGATCATGCGACAGGGTCATGACGTACTCATCGGTAGGGGGCTGGAGCTGGCGAAACATCATATGGAGATCCGCGGTATTGGGATCATCGATGTACGCGCCCTGTTTGGAATCCGGGCGATCCGTCAGCAGAAACGCCTGGAGGTGGTGGTCCAACTGGTGGATTGGCGGGAGCAGGAGATGTACGACCGCACGGGTCTCGATGCCGAGCATACCGAGATTCTCGGTGTCCCCGTGCGTCGCGTCACCGTACCCTTGAATCCGGGGAAGAACATCACGGTGATCTCGGAGGTCGTCGCTATGAATCACCTGTTGCGCTACTCGGGCGTGGATTCGGCTACCGAGTTCAACCAGCGGTTGAAGGATGCCATGGCACCCGTGCGCGAGTATCTCGAAGAGGACTATGAGTAGAGGTGAAGTGCAGGGCATTCTGGTCAGCCACGGCAAGATGGCCGAGGGGCTATTGGATGCCGTGCGCGAGATCAGCGGACTCACGGAAGGGTTGGTCACGCTGGACAACTTGGGCCTGACGCCGGACGCGTTGGAGGAGCGTCTGGAGCACCTGACGAGGGGCGGACCGAGCGTGGTCTTCGTCGATCTACCAAGCGGTAGTTGCGCGTTCGTGGCGCGGCGCCTCAGAGCGCGGAAGGCGAACGTCGCCGTGGTCTGCGGCGTCAACCTGCCGCTGCTGCTCGACTTCGTATTCCATCGAACGTTGCCGCTGAGCGATATCGTAACGCGGCTCCGCTCGCACATAGGCGTCTCGATCGAGCACGCGACGGATGGCGATACTGCTGTGCCGGATCGATGACCGCTTGATCCACGGTCAGGTGGTGGTCGGCTGGGGCGCAGCGCTCGGCTTGGACTTCATCGCTGTGGTGGACGACGAATTGGCGGCCAGCGATTGGGAGCAGGACCTCTATCGCGCGGGACTGCCCGAGAACATCGGGGCGTGCTTCACCTCCGTCGCCGAGGCCATGCGGGAGTTTCCCGCCTGGAAGGCCAGTCACGAGCGCGGCTTCGCGCTGACGCGCGACATCGCAACGATGCGGCGCTTGGCGGAAGGTGGAGCCCTGGACGGCCTCGCCGTCAATGTCGGCGGAATTCATGCCGCCCCGGGAAGGCGACGCGTGATGCCCTATCTGTTCTTGAGCCCAGCCGACGCGGCGGAGCTGGAAAAGCTCCGGGCGGCAGGCGTTGAGGTCACGGCGCAAGATGTGCCGGGCGCTCGGCGGCTCGATCTGGAAGAAATCCTGGATCGGTCATAGGGGTAGAACTGGAAGTCTCACAAGTACTTAGCTTGGCTCTGTTGGGCGGTCTGCTGGGCGTGGACGGCGTGTCGTGTCTGCAGTCCATGATCGCGCGCCCTATCGTCGCGGGTCCCTTGGCCGGTTTGGTGGTGGGCGACCCGATCGCCGGCATGTGGGCCGGTGCCCTGCTCGAGCTGGTCAGCCTCAAGCAGCTCCCGATCGGCGCGAACCGGCATTGGGACACGGGCCCGGCGGCCGTGGCGGCGACGACGGCCGCGGTGACGATCAGTCCTGCTGGAGTCGCTTTGTTGGTCGGTGTCGGGTTTGGAACTCTATTGGGTGTAGCGGGCAGCTGGAGCATCCACGTCCTGCGCCAAGTGAATGCGCGATTCGTGGCGTCCCGAGTCGGCGAGCCGCTGGGGCCGACGGATCTGGCGCGGAGGCACTTCGCGGCGATGGCGCTCGATTTCGGGCGTGCCGTCGCCCTCACGCTGGCCGGCATCGGGGGCGTCTTGCTGGTCACTCCCTGGCTGGGCGAGGCACCGCAGAGCGCGGTGGCCGGCGCGGGATTTGTTCTGTTCGTCGCGGCCAGCGCGGCCCTGGGTGTGGTGGTCGGGACTATGGCCCGCGGGCGAGAAGTGTTGTTCGCTTTCGGAATCGGAATTCTCGTCAGTACGATGGTCACCCTATGGCTCCGCTAAGCCGGAACCTCCGCCTGCGGCTGCTGCTGAGGAGTCTGGTCATCCAGGGCTCCTGGAACTACCGGACCATGCAAGGGGCCGGTCTGGGATTCATCCTGATACCGATCTTGCGCCGGCTCTACGGGGATGATCGGGAGGCTCTCGACGCCGCGCTGGGTCGGCATGTCGGGTTCTTCAACGCCAACCCGTATCTGGCGACGGTGGCGGTCGCCGCGCTGGCCCGGATGGAGGGCGATGGTGTGACGGTCGAGCAGGTCGAGCGGTTCAAGAGCGCCTTGGTCAGCCCGCTCGGCAGCCTCGGAGATCGACTGGTGTGGGCCCGCTGGCGCCCGCTGTGCGTCTTCGTGGCGCTGTTGATCTTTCTGGCCGGCTCCGTCTGGTGGGTCGCTTGTGTCGTGTTCTTGGCGCTCTACAACAGTGTCGCCATGGGTTTGCGGGTCTGGGGACTGCAGATCGGTTGGCGCGAGGGTAAAGACGTGGGCCGGGCGCTGATGAGTTCACGTTTGCGACGGTTGCCCGATCGACTTACGATTCCGCTGGCGATTGCTGGTGGAGCCGTATTACCGCCGCTGGTCCTGGCCTTCGGCGACACCTCAAGCGTAGGCTCGATCCCTGTCATCGGAATCGCTCTCGTTCTGGCGGGCCTGGGTTACGTGTACCCGGTGGCCGCCCGGCGAATCGTCGCGGCCGGCCTGGTGGCGGCGGCCGTCGTTGTTATCGGTCTCGAAATGATCTTATGGTGAACGTGGAGGGGAAGGAGTATCTGGAAAGCGTCACGGTCGCGAATGCGTATGGGCTGCATGCGCGTCCGGCGGCGGAGTTCGTCAAGTTGGCGAACCGGTTCGAAGCGCAGATTCTCGTGGGCAAGGACGGTCTCGAGGTGAGCGGGAAGAGCATCATGGGCGTGATGATGTTGGCGGCGGAGAAGGGGTCGCGGCTGGAGATCAAGGCGTGTGGGGTGGACGCGGAAGAGGCCGTCAGAGCGCTCGTCAATCTGGTGGCCGGTGGTTTTGGGGAGGATTGAACCGGTGGGTGAGATCGTCCAGGGAATCCCGGTCTCGCCGGGCATCGTGTTCGGGCCCGCCCGCGTCGTGCGCGCACAGGCGCTAAACGTACCGCACGCCACGGTGCCGGGCGAGAAGGTCGAAGAGGAGATCGCGCGCTTTCAGGGCGCGCGGGCCGAGGCGATCCGTCGCACGCGGGCACTGCGCGAGCAGGTCGAAGGCCGGCTGGGAAAGGTCCAGGCCAAGATCTTCGATCCTCAGCTGCTGATGCTGGAGGATCCCGAGCTGATCGACAGAACCATCACCTACATCAGCGAGAGCTACTTGACAGCCGAGCGGGCCTTCAGCTTGCGGGTCCTGGAGTTCCGCTCGGAATGGCTCGACGCCACGCATGCGAGGGTGATGGACCGGGTCGCGGATCTGAGCGATGTCCAGGCGCGCGTGCTGTCCGCGTTGATGGATCTGCCGCCCCCCGGTGCGCTCGAGCGTGGCGGCAGCGATCCTGTCATCTTGGTGGCCAAGGAACTGACGCCCAGCCATATCGTCGGGTTGGATCCGGATCTGGTGCTTGGCGTGGCCACCGACGCGGGCACGCGCACCGCGCACGCATCGATACTGGCGAGGTCGCTGAAGATCCCGGCGGTTGTCGGGCTGGGCGACCTATCACGGCGGGTCGAGGACGGCACCGAGCTCATCCTGGACGGGTCGCGCGGCAAAGTCGTGGTCGCGCCGACGGATATTGAGCGGCACAGGTACCATGACCGTGAGGTGAAGATCAAGGAGGCCGCCGAGGGCTTGAAGCACTTGATCGACCTCGAGCCGCAAACCCTCGATGGCGTTCGAATTGGCCTGTACGCCAATCTCGAGCTACCGAGAGACGCCGAGGCGGTGGTGGCCCTGAACGTCGACGGCGTCGGACTGTTTCGAACCGAGTTCCTGGTCGTCGGCAAGGCGGCCGCTCCCGACGAGGAGGAGCAGTACGAGGCGTTCAAGAGCGTAGTCGAGCGGATGGCGCCGCGCCCCGTGACGATTCGGACCTACGATCTGGGCGGCGACAAGCTGCCGCTGTTCCTTCCTCCGATCTTGGAAGAGAACCCATTCCTCGGCTGGCGCGGCCTGCGGGTCTACCATCTCGTTCCGGATTTGTTCCATAGTCAGTTGCGGGCCATACTGCGCGCCGCCGCGCACGGCCCGGTCCGAGTGCTCGTCCCCATGGTGAACAACGTCGAGGACGTCCGTTTCATCCGTTCCTCGCTCGACGCGGCGCGGGACGAACTGAAGCGCGAGAAGGTTGACTACGGCGATCCGCTAGTGGGAGTCATGTTGGAGACTCCTGCCGCCATCGGGATCACCGAGGTGCTGGGGCGGCACGTCGACTTCTTCAGCCTCGGCACGAACGACCTGATTCAGTACATGCTAGCGGTCGACCGCGGGAACGCCCAATTGGCGCCCTACTTCGACCTCTATCACCCGGGTCTGCTCCGGTATATCCGTGCCGCTGTCCAGGGGGCGGCACGAGCGGGTCGTCCTGTCTGCGTCTGCGGCGAGTCCGCCTCCGACCCGCTGGCGGCCGCACTGCTCATCGGCTTGGGGATCCGAAGTCTCAGCTGCGCGCCAGGCGCGGTGCTCGAGCAGAAGCTCCTCATCCGCTCGCTGGATCTCTCGAAGCTCGAGAAACTCGTCCTCGAGTTGCAGAGAGCGGAGACGGGCCGCGAGGTTCAAGACTGCCTGCTCGGGGCGTTGAGCGCGGTGGTCGATCTGCCGTCGCTGGAAGGGATTTCCAGCTTGTCACAGTAAGGCCAACCGAATAGCTTCGTGCATTCCATCACAGTGCTGACCGGCTCGACCGGTGAGTACAGGCCTGCGATCTGAGGTAGGAGCAGGAAATTGTCGAGAAGGCATCTCTTTACATCTGAGAGTGTCACGGAAGGGCATCCCGACAAGGTAGCCGACCAGATATCCGACGCGATCCTGGACGCGATCTTGAAGCAGGATCCGCTGGGGCGAGTCGCGGCGGAGTGCCTGGTAACGACGGGACTGGCATTCGTGGCGGGAGAGATCACGACCGAGACGTACGTCGATATTCCGACCGTCGTCCGCAACACCATCGAGCAGATCGGGTATGTGGACGCCGCTTACGGTCTCGACTGCAAGACGTGCGCGGTGATCACCTCCATCGACCAGCAGTCCGCCGACATCGCTATGGGCGTCGACACGGGCGGCGCCGGCGACCAGGGGATGATGTTCGGCTATGCGACGAAGGAAAGTCTCGAGCTGATGCCGTTGCCGATCACCCTGGCCCACCGGCTGACGCATCGCCTCGCCGAGGCGCGCAAGTCCGGCGAGATCGGCTGGTTGCGCCCGGACGGCAAATCGCAGGTCACCGTCGAGTACGACGGGGATCGCCCGGTGCGAGTGCAGGCCGTGGTCGTCTCGACCCAGCACGACGACGATGTGACGAACGGTGAAATACACGATAAGGTCAGGCAGCGGATCATCGAGCCGGTGTTGCCGGCCGAGCTGTACGACCCCGACGCGACCGAGATCCACATCAACCCGACCGGCCGCTTCGTGACCGGTGGCCCGCAAGGTGACGCGGGGCTAACCGGTCGCAAGATCATCGTGGATACGTACGGCGGCATGGGTCGGCACGGCGGCGGTGCGTTCAGCGGCAAAGATCCCACGAAGGTCGATCGCTCGGCCAGCTACGCGGCGCGCTGGATCGCCAAGAATATCGTGGCCGCCGATCTGGCCGATGTCTGCGAGGTACAACTGGCCTACGCGATCGGCGTCGCCGAGCCCGTCTCCGTGTTGGTCGACTCGCGCGGCAGTGGTCGCCTGCCGGATGCGCAGCTCGAGTCTGCGGTGCGACAGGTCTTCGACCTCACGCCCGGCGGGATCATCGAGTCGCTCGGACTCAGGCGTCCGGTGTTCAAGCGGACGGCTGCCTATGGCCATTTCGGTCGCGAGCCGGATGCGGATGGCGGGTTCTCGTGGGAGCGCTGTGATAGGGTGGAGGATCTGAAGACTGCGTTGAGATGACGGTGATCGCAGCGGACATTCGCGTCTCTGAGATCGCCGGGAAGATGGAACCCGGACGAGTCGTGTGCGCCCGAGCGCGCACAGTTCGGATGCATACCTGGAGAGGAAGACGATGTCGATAGAAACCACTGAGCATCATATTCGGGATCTTGGCTTGGCAGATGAGGGACGCCGGCGCGTGGAATGGGCGGAGCGCTCTATGCCCGTGCTGCGCACGATTCGCGAGCGCTTCGAGAAGGACCGGCCGCTGGCCGGGCAGAAGCTTTCGGCTTGCCTGCACGTGACGACGGAGACGGCCAACTTGGTGATCACGTTGCAGGCCGGTGGCGCGGACGTAGCGCTGTGCGCCTCCAATCCCTTGTCGACCCAGGATGACGTGGCGGCGCACCTGGTGCGCGAC
>JASFMO010000197.1:0-6597 GCA_050117535.1 Gemmatimonadales bacterium
GGAATCCTCTCCGAGTCGGCCAGCGCGCGGCTCGCTTCGCCGATCTTCCAGGAATTGGAGGATGTCGAGGGGCAGCCGGAGCGCGGCATCGCCTATCCCAACCCGTGGCCCGGAGGTTGGTGGCGACTCCGCGACATCATCGACTATCAGCAAATCGCCTGTCGGTCGTTGGTCGGGCTGGCCGCGCGTCAGCGACGCCAGTTGATTCACAACTACGTCGAGATCGGGCGGCGTGCCGTCGAGGCCGGCCGGAGCGAGCCCCCGTTTGCCTATATCGTACCCGCCGCGCAGCGCGATGTCGGCTCCGCGATCGCCATGTTGCGAATACTGCAGCAGGGCGGCGTCGAGATCCATCGGGCCGGTAGCCGCTTCGAAGCCGACGGCTTGGGCTACGCGGCCGGCGATTGGGTTGTCCTGATGGCACAGCCCTACCGCGCTCACGCCAAAGACTTGTTGGAGCCTCAGGAGTATCCGGACCTCCGACTCTACCCCGGTGGCCCACCCGACGCCCCGTACGACGCGGCTGGATGGACACTGCCGCTTCAGATGGGTGTCCAGGCGATCGCGGTCACCTCACCGTTCGATGCTGAACTCGAGCTCGAGACCGAGGCCGTGCACCCACCCACGGGCACGGTGTCGGGATCGGGGTCCGCCTATCTCGTTCAGAACGTCACCAACGCAGCGAACCTGGCCATACATCGCACTCTCGCCGGGGACGGGCAGGTGGTGTTGCTCACACAGCCGCTCGAGGCTGGCGGCCAAAGCTGGCCGATCGGCAGCGCCGTGCTCAGTGGTCCTGGCGTCGGGGACATCCTGGGCGAGCTGGCCGAGACCCACGGTCTTTCGGCCTCGGCTCTCTCGGGCCGTGTGACCGGAACTCGCCTCGGTGGGCTCCGAGTCGGCCTCTACCAACCGTGGACCGCATCGATGGATGAAGGCTGGGCCCGCTGGGTATTCGAGACCTGGGAGCTTCCCTACGGGACGTTACACGATGCGGAGATCCGGGCTGGCGCGCTCGAGCAGCGCTACGATGCGATCGTTCTGCCCGACGTCTCGCCTCGATCGATTATCGACGGGCGGCAACCGGGCACGGTCCCGCCCGAGTACGCCGGCGGTCTGGGCGATGTCGGAGTCCAGGCGCTCCGCGACTTCGTCAAGGCGGGTGGCACGCTCATCTGCATCGATTCATCGACCGGCTTCGCCATCGAACAGCTCGGAATCGCGGTCGACGATGTCCGACCGGGACCAGCCGAACAAAGAGGCGGCCAGGCCTTCTACGCTCCCGGCTCGATCATGTCGGTGTCGATCGATCCCACCCACCCACTCGGCTATGGGATGCCCGAACGGACGGCCATCTACTACTCCAACGGTCCCCTGTTCGGAGTTGCAGAGAATGCCACTGGGGTGACCGTGGTCGCCAGCTATCCGCAGGCGGGACAGCTGCTCAGCGGCTACGCCATCAAGCCCGAATTCATGGCTGGCAAGGCCGCACTGGTCGAGTCGCGCCACGGCGACGGGAGGGTAATCCTATTCGGCTTCCGACCGCACTACCGCGGCCAGTCGCACGAAACGTTCAAGATCCTGTTCAACGCCGTCTACCAGAGCGCCGCCGCGCCTCCCCAGAGCCAGGGGTTCTGAGTGTCGGATCAGGGTCCGCTGATCTCACGCGTCGCGGCGCCGGCGGTCGCACTCGAGACGGCCTTTCTGACCAGCGGCCTTCCAATGGAGCAACGCCTGGCCGCCGCGGAAGGAATGGCCGCCGCCGTACGCGAGAGAAATGCAGTACCCGCTTTCATCGGCGTGGTCGCGGGGCGACCGATCGTCGGCCTGCAGCAGACCGAGATCGAACTCTTGGCCAAACAGGACTTGAAAGTGAGCACCCGAGACTTGCCGATGGCGCTGGCCCGCCGCTCGCACGGCGGGACAACCGTGGCGGCCACGGCTTTCTTGGCTCGCCGGGCCGGCCTCGTTGTGGCCGCCACGGGCGGTATCGGCGGGGTACACATCGCGCGTGGGCTTCCCGAGGCCCTCGATATCTCCGCTGACCTGCACGAGCTGAGGCGCACCGCCATCGTTCTGGTCTGTTCCGGTGCCAAGGCGATCGTCGACCTGCGGGCGACGCTCGAGCGCCTCGAAACGTTGGGTATCGCGGTCATCGGATTCGGTACCGATGAGCTGCCGGCGTTCTGGTCGCCCGAAAGCGGGATACGGCTCGAATCGCGGGTCGAAAGCGCTGAGGAGGTCGTCGAGATCTGGCGGGCGGCTCGTGGAATCGAGTCGCCGGGATCGCTGCTCGTTTGCGTTCCGCCGCCGGCCGAGGTCGCGCTGGCGCGAGACGAGACCGAGCGAGCCGTATCACGGGCGCTCAGCGACCTCGACATGGCCGGCATCAAGGGACCCGCCGTCACGCCCTTCCTGCTCGCCAGAATCGCCGAGCACACCCAAGGCCGCTCGCTGCTGGCCAACCTAGGACTGTTGGCGAACAACGCGGCTGTGGCCGCGTCGATCGTCAACGCGCTCGAGGCTACGGCCCGCTAGTCGCTCCTCAACGGGCGGACAGTAGCGCCCGCCCTCCGTCGATCGAGTGGATGCCTCCCGTTATCCAGCCCGTCTCATCCGAGCACAAGAACGCGCAAAGCGCGGCGATCTCCTCCGGCTGGCCCACTCGACCCAGCGGGTGTGTTTGTTTCGAGTGCTCGAGGAACGCTTCGTAATCGGGCACCGTGCCGGTGACGGTGTGAAGCTCGGTCACCACGACGCCCGGGTTCACCGCGTTGACCCGAACGCCGTGTGGCGCCAGCTCGAGGGCCACGCATTGCGTCAGCATGTCAACCGCCGCCTTCGAGGCACAGTAAGCGAGCAGATTCCCGTACGGCCGCAAACTAGTGACGGACGAGACATTAACGATCGCGCCGCCGGTTTCGATCATGTGCGGCGCAACCTGTCTCGTCACGTAATAGACGCTGTCGACGTTACTCGAGAAAAGACGTTCCCACTCTTCTGGAGGTGTGTCGAGCACCCCGCCGGTGCCGATCACGCCCGCAGCGTTGATCAGATAGTCGATGCGACCGAACGTATCGATGCAGGCTTCGACCGCGCGTCGGACCTCTTCCTCGACTCGGACATCCGCGACGGCATAGTTGTCGAATACATTCTGCAGGCGGTCCTCACGCCGGGCCACGGCAAACACCGATGCGCCCTCTTCCCGAAATCTCATTCCGCATGCCCGGCCGATCCCGCTCGACGCGCCCGTCACGAACGCCACTCTGCCGCTGAAGCGCATAGCTCCTCCGATCCGCAAGTATGGAGTTCTCTGTCCGGTGGAATATCGGACCACGGCGGACGAATGTCGATTGGAGGACCTCAGGCCTTTTCGCCGATAGCGACTCGGCGCCGTGCCCTGTGGAACGCTTGGGCACGACGCCGTTCTCGGCTACGAGGGATAGGAACGTTACGGCCTCAGATAGTAGTTGACCTTGACGCTGAAGATGTTGTGGCCGGGGATGTCACGAAGCCCGGCGAGATCGTCGACAGGGTCGAAGCGGCCCGTATGATCGAATAGCGACTTGTTCATCGACCAGACGAAGAACAGCGTCGATCCGGACAGGTATTCCCACCGCAGCACCAGCGTGGACCGCAGTTCCTTGATGCTGAAGTTGGGGTCCGCGAAGGAGAGATCGTTCGTGCCGTCGGCGTTGAGATCGACGTAATACGTTCCGGGCTCATCCGGCCGGTCGCTCGCTTCGTAGCTGATACGGTCGGCCCCGAACCTATCGAAGCGATCTTCATAATCCGCGGCGTGGGTAGCGACAACCTGACTGAAGGGGGAGTATTTGCCCGCGGACACGAAGGGCTGGGCGTACAGTTGTAGACTGAGGTCCGGCGTGAACGTCCAGTCGAGCCGAGCGGTTACCGCGATCGTCTTCTGATCCAGCACCCCCATGATATAGCGCGGCTCGCCCAGGGCTTCCTGCGTTTCGACGAACTGCCAGTCGTCATGCATCCAGTTGTACTCCGGTCCCAACGAGAGCCGGAAGTTGGCGAGCGGCTTGAAGTTGACGAAGCTGAACAGGCCGCCCGCATGCGACCGCTCCTGATCGAACCAACGCCACGTTCCCGCCTCCAGCACGACCTTCTTACGGCTGTCGCTGAAGAAGCCCGCCGACCAATTCCAGGCTGACGGATAGATCATCGAGGGTCCGCCGCGCAGCACTCGCGTATTGGTCGCCGAGAACTCCCGGTTGATGTTGCCGAATGCGCCCCAATAGTTCAGCAGAGTCAGGCTGCCGTTGATGTTCCCGCCGGTGGCCGTGCGCTCGACACCGAAAGTGTTCCAGTACCAGGCGTTCATATTGATGTTGTAGCGCCGGAAGATCTTGCCCGGCTCGAACTGGCGATAGCCGATCCACAGGCTGCTACGCCACACATCCGCCTGCCGCAAGAAGCCGAGATCGTTGGCCTCAAAACCCGGCGATACCCAACTCGTCGAGACCGACCCTCGCCAGTGCCCGCCCCCAATCTTTCCAAAGCGGAGCGCGCCGCTCGTCCCCATCAGCGAGCGTCGAGTGGGGTCATAGTCCAAGTGCTCGGCATCCGGACGCTGAAAGTAGCGAGCCGAACTGGTCTGGGTATTGGCGATCGCCTCCTCCGAACCGGCAACGCGCGAAGCCAGCAGCTGGCCCGTCACCTCCCAGTTGCCATCCCCGAAGCGGTGCCGGCCATCGACACCACCCGCGTAGGCGGACGATCGCAGGTACTGTAGAGTCAGCGGAAGCCGGCGGTTGACGGTCGTGACAACCCCGCCGAATGCGCTGCGACCGTCGTTGAAGTCCTTCTGCACTCGGGCGACACCGTAATTGGTCAGCGGCTCGACGACATCGGCGTGCCTGACGCCCTCGGCGTCGACGACGGTAGCCGTCTCCTCGGCCGTCACCGCATCCAACACCCCCACCGACCAACCGTCCGCCGTTTTGCCCGAAAGTTTGCCCGCCGCCAGGATCGTTGTGTTGAGGGGATAGTCGACGAACCCACCCCGCGCGTCCGCACTTCCCTGTGGGCTACGACCGATGCGCCGCGAGTAGAACAATTGCTCGAAATGGCTTCCACCGATGCCGAAGCTGAATATGTTGGCCCCCTCCTGGAAGAAGGGTCGCTTCTCCGAGAAAAAGCTTTCGAACGCCGAGAGATTCACGACCGACGGGTCGGCCTCGACCTGCCCGAAGTCCGGGTTCACCGTCATGTTCAGGGTCAGGCTGTTGGTCAACCCATAGCGGACGTCGCCGCCGAGCGTCCCGTAGAATTCCGAGCCCGTCTCGAACGGATTGCCATCCTGGGCGGGCGTCAGCGCTTCCTGCGCCACAACGTACGGCAGGACCTCCAGCCGACGCGGGGGTCGAATGCCGTCGATGCCGGCCAGGTCGCCAAACTCAGACACCCATCCCGACGCATCTTTGGGTATCGGCTTCCACTGAACGGTCTCGTTTCGGCGCTGAATGATCCTGGAGATGTTGAAGCCCCAGATCTGCTCCGGCGCCTCGGAGAAACGCAGCTGCGAGAAAGGAATCCGAAACTCGGCGGCCCAGCCCTCATCATCAACGTGGGTGGCCACATCCCAGACCGCGTTCCACGAGTCGTCCTCGTTCGTGTCATCGAACAGGTAGCTGTCCTGCTCGACGCCGGCCGGGTTGACGGCGAACGTGAACGCCGTTCGTCTGTCGCGATAGGAATCGATGCTGACGATGAGCCAGTCCGATGAGGAGAATTGATCGCGTCGCGTGAGCTGACCGACGATCTTTTCCGGATCGCTGTCGTAGGCTCGAACCCCCACGTACAGGGCACCATCGTCATACAACACGTAGGCGACCGTACGCTCGCTGGCCGGTTCACCCTCGTCAGGGTCGCGCTGGGTGAAATTCGTTATTGGTTGCGCCAGCGCCCACGCCGGATCGTCCAGGCGACCATCGAGGTCCGGCGTCCCCGGACTCGCGCGCATTGCCACAGCGCGGTACGGTTCGGGGTCAGGTGTGGGGTTCTTTTCCTTTTCTGTCGCTGCAGCCGAATTTACTCCCAGAAGCGCGATCAGCGTCGCCAGCGACGCCAATCGCGGGGCCAAGGGCCTCATGTGTTCTTCCTGACTACTCCCGGTTCGGGTCCCAATTCAGCTGTCCCACTGATAGGTCCCTCACAGCGTTAGACGCACCAGGCCCAGCGAAGGTTGGCATCGCCTGCGTCAGCCGTCGGCCTATGCGCCGGGTGCTTACCACCCACTTGCAGGGTCGGAGGCGCGCCCCTAGGTTCGGCCCCACGAAGAACGGACAGGTCCGATCTTCGCGTGCACTAGCCCCGCCTCATGGCCAGCGACTGTATGCGGCGAGCTCGCGATCAATCCCCCACCCCGGGGCAAGAGAAAAACCCCTCTTGGCGGGGGGTCGGCCCACGTTGCTCGCGAGTACTCTGCAGGTTCGGTCGACGAGCCGGTCGAAACGGAACCATCACACTCGACACTCCGACCGCTTTCTTTGACCGAAACCAGTCTGAGAGGTGACCGCTGATGACACCGGAGGAACTCGATCACAAGCAATTGTATCGTCTGCCGTG
>JASFMO010000198.1:0-6535 GCA_050117535.1 Gemmatimonadales bacterium
TCGTACGAGCTGGGGTATCTGGCGAACCTCTCGGACGACTATGCGTTGAGCGTGATCCTGTTCAACAAAGACCAGTACGGGCTGACGGGGGTGAGGACCGGCGGCGGCATCCAGGACATCGGCGCGACGTACGGCACCTCGTCACCGAACTACCAGGTGCTGGTGAACGAGGACTTCCAGACGGTGCGCGGCGTGGAGGTCTCGCTGCGCCGGCGTCTGGCCGACTACTGGGCGTTCGAGCTGAACTACTCGTACTCGCAGGCGCGGACCAATGCGGCACCACCGGAGCGTGAGTTCCAGAGCCGGGCGGAGGAAGGCGATCCGACGATCCGGCGCGAGGTCCGCTCGGAGATCGACATCCCGCACTGGTTCAACGGTATCCTGACGTTCATGACGGGCGAGACCGCGCCGGTCTCGTTCCTGAGACATTCGTCGCTGTCGCTGAGCGCGCAGCTTCGTAGCGGTGTCCCGTACACGCCGACGGAGGATATCTTCGGCTTCGGGAATAATCAGCTAGAGCGGAACAGCGGCACGGGGCCCGCCTTCAACCAGGTGAATCTGCGCGCCCAGAAGGGTGTGCGGTTCGGCGGCGTCGTGTACAGTTTCTTCTTGCTGGTGAACAACCTGTTCGACACGAAGAACTGCTTGCAGCCGTACCCGACGACGGGCGAGTGCGAATCGGGCGCGCGAGACCAGAGCCGGCGCCGTCAGGGCAATACGACTGGAGAAGGGACGACGTCGACGTACTTCGACCGACCGCATCTGTTCGGGACGCGTCGGGAGATCAACTTCGGCGTGCGATTGGACTTCTAGCCGCAAGAGCTACGTGTCGGGGGCGGGCCGCGATGGGAGAACGGCCCGCCCAGCGGCGGCGCTCTCAAGTTAGAGAGATAGCGCTAGGACATATCGAGTGAGGATCGTTGCGATGAAATCGATACCAAGTTTGCTGGGCCGAGCCCTCATCGTCGCGCTGAGTGGAGTGGCCGGCTTCGTCATGGCGTCGCAGGACGCCGTGGCGCAGGAGGCCGGCAACGAGACTCGGCTGATGGACGAGCGCGAGGTCGGGCACGACTACCGGAGCCTGTGGCGGGAGTACTCGTACTTCAGGCTGTTCGGCGAGGGTGACCGCGCGGTGACCAGCCTGAAGTCGAAGGGTACGACGCCGTACGGCCGCGGCATGGAGAACTTCGTCACGAACACGGGCATCGTCGACGCCGCGGACCTGAACATGGACACGCAGCCGGACCTGGCCCGGCCGGGCGGCCGATCCGGCCAGTACTTCGACGTGGCGCCGAATTACGGGGCGCCGCGCAGCGAGTGGGCGCGCTTCGTGACCGTGGCGCCGTCGCTGGCCAACGCGACGGGCGGTGGCTATGCCGTCTCGCGTAACTTCCCGACGCTGGGCTTGCGCGAGATTCTGGCCTCGGACTTCGAGTTCGGCAATGCGTACTCGGGCGTGCAGAGCACGGACGCGGGCGGCTGCCGCGACCAGACAGCGGACGCTTTGAGCAATATCGCGGCGGGCAACACGCTGCTGGCGGGGAGCGACTGCCCCGAAACCTGGCCGTTGGTGAGTGGCGTTCCGACGTTCAAAGGTCGGCGCAAGATCACGGCGGACGTCTGGGCCGCGACGCAGGCGGCGCAGGGCAGCGAGTTCAACTTTGACTGGTGGCGTGTGGATCCGGACCTGGAGGCGCAGGGCGGAACGTTCGGCGACTTCCAGACGTACGGCGCCTACGACGACTTCAACTCGACGATGATCGGCCGGTTCGGCAACGTGGTGCCGGGCGGTTCGGGCGACCCACAGGACGAGGGCTGGCCGCTGGGTCTACGGACCGAGTTCAACGCCTTCACGTTCGCGTTGCCGACGGTGGCGAACTCGATGTACTGGCGGGCCGAGATCATCAACGAGACCGAGCAGGTCTACGGGGTCGGGCTCGACTACGAGAAGCTGTACGTAGGGTATACGCTGCAGCCGATCCGCAGTCAGGAGTCCTCCTTTTATACCGAAGTATGGCGCGGGGCGATCCTCACAGCGGAGGGGGCGACGGGCAATCCACAGTGCCCGGGCGCCGCACCGCCGGGCTTCGGCTTCATCGACTGCGCGGGTGACCAGGGCTTCGGCCTGGGCGTGACGGGGCACGTGGTGCTGAAGTCGCCGATCGGCGACCTGCGGAACGTGCTGTTGACGTGTGATCCGGCCGAGGGCGGGGATCGCGCGGCGAATCGGGCGATCCCCTGTCCGACGAACGCCTTCAACGATCCGAGCAACCCGCACGCGGGCGACACGATCACCTACAATCACATGGTGATGTGCCCCTACGGCGGCACGTGCGGCAGCCAGACGCTGTTGGGGAACGACCGACAGATGTTTGGCGCGCTGGCGTCGAACGTCGAGGATGTGTTGAATGGCCGCGACCTGGGTTCGGTGGCGGGAGACTTCGGCTACACGATCTTCCGGAACCCGAACTATCCGACGGAAGCGGCCCCATTCTCGTACTGGGTGCCGGGCGACTGGGACTACACGGCCAACGGCGAGACACCGGGCGGAGACACGATCTTCGTACCGGGGTGCTACGGTCCTCCCGGCGTGGTGATCGAGGGGACGACGCGCGAGAACCGCGCTGACGCCTGTGCCGTGACCTGGTCGGACACGATGCCGATCGGCGAGCTGGGCAATCCGGCCTACAACAACCAGGAAGGAAACGTCTCCTATTGGTCGGTCGGTCCGTTCGCGCTGGCCGCGGGCGACACGACGGCGCTGGTGATCGCCCTGGTAGCCCAGGGCGACTCGGCCTCGTTCGAGGCGGAGCTGAACGCCGTGATCGATCTCTATATGACCTTCTACCTGAGTCCCGAACCGCCGCCGCGCGTGAACGTGGTGGGCGTCGACGTCCAGGTCGAGGACCCCTCGCTGGGCGCAGGGCGCGGCGAGGTCACGCTGTACTGGGATGACGCGAACAACCCCTATCGGGATGAGTTCCTGTGGAACTTCGCCGACGCGCTGGACGAGGCCGAGGCGGGCGAGCTGCTGGACCTGAAGACGTGGAACCCGACTCTGGTGGATGACATACGGGCGCGGGCGGAGGACAACCTGGAGGAGATCCAGGTCTTCAAGTCGTGCGACAACGGCAACACGTTCACAACGAACGACACGGACGGGCGCGGGCTGCTGGATTGCGACGGCGACCCGGCACAGGACGTGTCGGGCCGAGGTATCGCTCCGGGTTGGCAGGCGTACTCGATCTTGCCGGTTGACGACTCGGGCAACGCGCCGAACACGTTGCTGGACCAGCTGGTGATCCCGGGCCAGACCTACCTGTACTCGTTCGTCGGCGTGAGCCGCGGCGCGAGTTTCCCGATCGTGAGGGAGACTGATCCGGGCGTATTTATTCCGGACAGCCTGGTGCTGGCGCCCAGCCTCTCGAACCCGCTGTCGGTGAACACGGACGATCCGAACGTCGTGCAGGTCTACGTGCCGGCGTCGATACAGGCGGGTTCGCAGACGGCGGCGGCGCTCGTGACGCCCGATTTGACGGGCTACGGGACGGGCGAGTTCGCGGTCGGCTTCACCGGCAGCCCGGTGGTCGAGGACGAGTACGTGATCGCCTTTGCCAACGAGTTCGAGGTGGTGACGGAGCGGGATGCGGAAGGCGTCATCCTGAATACGACGGTGACCGCCGAGGACGTGATCGTGGCGGAAGTCGGGGGTGCGGCGGAGGACGCGACGATCGACGAGTTGGTGCTGACGACGGAGAATCCGAACGGAGTGCAGATCGCGGGCGATCCGGACGTGTTGGTCGCCGGCAACACGACGACCGAGACGCTGGATGCGTTCGGCATCGTGCTGTATCGGGCCGGTACCAGCGAGCCCTTGCTGGTATCGACCGAATTGGACGGCGAGAATACGACGCCGAGCACGTTCTTCGCGCGTCAGAGCGTCGGGAGCTTCACGGGCTTCCCGGGCTTCGTCGTGAACGTCGACGACTCGGAGGGCGGAGACTATGACCGGCAGCAATACCAGGTTGCCGTCGATAGCACTGACGTTCCGAACCAGGTCACGCCGACGATGACCTGGGATCAGCAGAGCTCGGTCGAGAACCAGGGCGGCGGGATCAGCGCCTACGGACAGTACAACATCACGTTTACCGATTTCACCTTCGGTCCGTTCGAGCCGTTCGATCTGAACTTCGCCAATCCGGCGGTGACGGAGGAGGATGTGCAGACCTCGTTGGCGTCGCGGGCGGTGGGTTCCACGGGTCGCACGGATGCGGAGGCGGCGGCGGCGATCGCGGAGGCGACCGGCCTCTCGGTCACCGAGGCCGACTTGGTGGCGGTGACGACGCCGTTCACTGTGAGGAACGCGCTGTACGGGCGCGACGTCGACGTCGCGATGCTGGCACGCTCGGACAACACGATCCTCTTGGGCGATGTCGGCACGCAGGACACGCTGACGGTCGAGATCGATCCGACCACGTGGGTCCCGGGTGACGAGCTGTACTTCCTGGAGACGGTTGAGCTGGACAGCATCGGCGCCTCTGGCGGCGTGATGCTGGACGGGCAGGGCCAGCCGATCCAAGTGCAGCGACTAGCCGCGACGTTCGCTCCGGCGGTATTGAGTTGCACGAACTTCCCGCGCGAGAGCTGCAACCCGGTGCGGGGAGCGGGCACGACGCTGGACTGGGTGACGAACATAGAGGGCCAGAATCTGGCGGTCTTCTACATAGCACCTTACCAGCTGGAGAGTGAATTGTCGTTCACGACGCAGGCGGCGATCGTAGGCGACGACGTGCTCGATAACCCGGAAGCGGACATCACGTCGAAGATGGACAGCATTCACACGGTGCCGAACCCGTACATCATTTTCTCGCGCTACGAAGTCGACACGCCGGCGGACGACGATGCACGGATCATGTTCACGCATCTACCGCCGGAGGGCACGCTGCGGATCTTCACCGTCGCGGGTCAGTTCGTGCAGGAGATCCAGTGGACGCCGGACGATCTGGCTGGAAACGGTGACCTGTTCTGGAACGTGCGGACCCGTGAAGGAAATGAAGCGGGCTCCGGCCTGTACATATTCGTTGTGGAAGCGGTCAATCCGGCCACGGGCGGCACGGTGAAGAAGGTCGGCAAGTTCGTGGTAATCCGGTGACCCGGGGAGGCCTTGCAATGCTGAAGAGAACGATTGCAATAGCGAGTGTCGGGCTGTTTCTAGCCTCGACGGGGGCGTGGGCCCAGAACGTTGGACAGGGTCTGGAACCCACGCCCGACCAGGAGACGACCCGAGTGGCGACCCGGGGAGCCAACTTCCTAGAGATTCCCGTGGGCGCGCGAGGGCAGGCGTTGGGCGGTGCGGGGATGGCGCTGATCCGGGGCGTTGAGGCGATGGCGTGGAACGTCGCAGCCGTCGCGGAGACGCAGAAGTTCAGCGTCGGCTGGACGTACTCGGATCTATACCAGGACGCCGATATCACGCATCAGTTCGGTGGCCTGATCCTGCCGCTGAACGATGTGTCGGGAATAGGCGTCAGCGTGGTCGCGCTGCAGAGCGGGGACATGCTGCGCACGAGCGAGGGCTTTCCGGACGGCGGCGATCCGGTGTTCGGCGAGACGTTCGAGTGGGGCGGTTTCGCGACGTCGGTGGCCTACAGTCGTCTGGTCACCGACCGACTGGGCGTCGGGCTCGCGCTCAAGTTCGTCTCGGAAGGCATCACGAACGCACGCGCCTCGTGGGTCGGCGGCGACGTCGGTGCGCTGTTCCGGACGGGCTTGCTGGGCACGACGATCGGCGGCGCCATCACCAACGTGGGCGGTGACGCCCGGATCGAGGGCCCGGCCGTGACAACGACGCTCGGCGACGGGCTCGATGCTTTTCCGACGGGTGAGGACGTGAATATTCGTTACGACTCGCGCGCATTGTCGCTGCCGACGGCGTTCCGGTTCAGCGCGTTGTTCGACGTGACGGGGACACCCGAGGCGTGGTTTCCGCAGGTGGGACCCGATCACAATCTGCGGCTGATGCTCGATTTCTACGACTCGATCAGCACACCGCTTCAGCCCTCGGTGGGGTTGGAGTACGCGTTCCGCGACTATGGCTTCCTGCGGCTCGGAAAGCGGTGGACGAACGAGGATCGTGCGGATTTTCGCGATTTTTGGAGCGGCGCAGCAGCAGGTGCGGGCGTGAAGATTCCGATCGGCGAATACTCGATCGGGGTCGATTACGCCTTCACGGACCAGAGCGTACTGGGGAACACCCAGACGTTCAGTATCAACTTCGGGTCATTCTAGTCGATCCGAGGTGCAGCGGTCGCTACCCTGATCCGTGGGAGATACAGAGATGATGCGAGTTCGAGCAGCAATACTGGGTCTGGCCCTCCTGAGCTTTGGCGCGACGAGCGCCGATGCGCAGGTTGTCCAGAACAGCTTCCAGGTGACGGCCCTCACGGGCTATCAGAACTACGCCGGGGGCAGCGGTTTCCTGTCGAGCGCCTGGACGCTGGGTGCCACGGCGAGCTACTTCATCACGCCGGCGATC
>JASFMO010000199.1:0-6482 GCA_050117535.1 Gemmatimonadales bacterium
GTTCGAGGTGAACGTGGCGGCGGCGGCGGCATCGCTAGGTACGGAAGAGGAGTATTGAGTATGTCAGATTCGTTTCTTCGTCGTCGGGTTTGGCGCAAGTTGGAGTCGCTACCTGACGACAAACTCTACCAGGTACTTGACTACATCGAGTTCTTGGAGGAGAAGTACGGTGAAGAAGACGCCGGACCTGACAGCATACAGCGTCTTGCTGAAGGGATTCAGGACAGGCTTCGCGCTCGCCGCGCCGCCCCCTGGGCGATCAAGGGCGTGATGGGCGCGTTGAGCGTGGTGGACCGGGCAGTGGGTACGGCGGCCAAGGCGGCGCGTGACTTAGCGGGTGACATCGCGGATGTCGGACGCTTGCCGTCAAAAGATGAAGGCGAACGGTCCTCCGGCAGCAAGCGGACGAAGATCATCGTCGACTGAGCCTATGGCCGAGAGGATCCGGGTTCGTTGGCTTTTGGCGGGGTTACCGCGCTACCTGCGGCTGATCGTGCGTCTGCTCCGCGATTCGAGGGTCTCGCGTGCCGACAAGCTGATACTGGCCACTGCCGTGGCGTACGTGCTGGCGCCGTTCGACCTGATACCGGATGTGATACCGATCCTCGGCCGCTTGGATGATCTTGTCTTTGTTGCCCTCGCCATCGATCGTCTCGTGAAGCGGGCTGGGCGCGATGTGGTAGACGAGCATTGGGACGGGCCTGCGGAGGGTCTAGAGGCGCTTCTCGGCAGCGTTGACGATCTAGCCGGGCTGTTGCCGGCGCCCGTCCAGCGTCGGTTGAGGCGGGAGGTAGAACGCCGTTGACACTATTGTGATGGGTCGCGTATCTTCCCCCATGGAGACAGCAGAGGAGTGAAGATCGCCCGGGCACGCGCATGGATCAGGCGCTCGGGCGTCGTTTTTTTTTCCACGGTATGGAGCAGATGGATAGCAAGGTCGAAATCCCGTACGCCCTGACGTTCGATGACGTCCTGCTAGTGCCACGGCACTCAACGGTCCACCCGCGAAGCGTCAGTGTGGCGACGAGGCTGACGCGTAACATCCCGATCAACATACCGTTGATATCGGCGGCGATGGACACCGTCACAGAGGCGGAGATGGCGATCGCCATGGCACGGCACGGCGGCGTCGGCATCGTTCACAAGAACATGCCGGTCGAGAGGCAGGCGGCTCAGGTAGACCGGGTGAAGCGGTCCGAGAGCGGCATGATCCTCAACCCGATCACTCTCAGCCCGGAAGCTTCCCTCAGAGACGCCCATCGGCTGATGCGTCAGTTCTCGATCAGCGGTGTTCCGATCGTGGAGCCAGATGGTCGACTGGTGGGTATCGTCACGAACCGTGATTTGCAGTTCGAGATGGATCTCGACCGTCCGATTCGGGATGTGATGACGAAGGAGTCACTGATAACGGCGCCGGTCGGCACATCGCTGGATGTTGCGGAGCGCATGTTGCACGAGCACAAGATCGAGAAGTTGCCGGTTGTTGACGAAGCGGGATTCTTGAAAGGACTGATCACCGTCAAGGACATCTTCAAGCGTCGTCAATTCCCGGACGCAGCGAAGGACCAGCATGGTCGGCTGAACGTAGGCGCAGCCGTTGGGACCAGCCGGACGGACCTGGACAGAGCGAAGGAGTTGGTGGGTGCCGGCGTCGATGTGTTGGTGGTGGACAGCGCGCACGGTCACTCCGAAGGTGTTCTATCCGCGGTCGAGCGCCTGAAGCAGGCCTTTCCCCAGGTCGAGTTGATCGCGGGCAACGTCGCCACCCGGGAGGGGGCACGAGCGCTGGTCGAGCGCGGGGCGGATGCGGTGAAGGTCGGTGTCGGTCCCGGGTCGATTTGCACAACTCGCGTGGTCACGGGAGTCGGCGTGCCCCAGCTGACGGCGATCATGGAGGTGTTGACGGGTTGCGGGGGTGAAGTGCCGGTGGTGGCGGATGGGGGCATCCGGCACTCGGGTGACATCGTGAAGGCGATCGGCGCTGGCGCCGACGCTGTGATGATGGGATCGATGCTGGCGGGCACGGAGGAGAGTCCCGGCGAATCATTCCTGCTGGAGGGGCGTCGATTCAAGGTAATTCGCGGAATGGGCTCGTTGTCGGCCATGGAAGAAGGTTCCGCGGATCGCTACTTTCAAGACGGCGAACTGGACGGACAGAAGCTGGTCCCGGAGGGGATCGAGGGAAGAGTGCCCTACAAGGGGCCGGTGGCGGACGTTCTGTATCAACTGGTGGGCGGTTTGCGCAGCGGCATGGGGTATTGCGGAGCCGGTGACATCCGGGAGCTGCAGACGAAGGCACGGTTCATCCGCATCACGACCGGTGGTCTGCGCGAGTCGCACCCGCACGATGTGACGATAACACGCGAAGCGCCCAATTACACGCTCTAGGTCCGCTGATCGCGCGTTTGACACGGTGAATGAGATGGCTCTAGTATGATTGGCTGGTTGTTCGATATCGGTCTCGAGATTGCCTCGCAGAGTGAGCGTGGCTGCTTCTTCCTCGGTTCTCCTCGGTACTGAATAGGGAAATGTCCTGGCAAGAACAACAACCACGTGAGCGGGCGAGGCTTGTCGAAGCCCAACTCGTTCATGGCGCGGACAACCGCGCGCAAGCCGAAGTCGTGCTCGAATGGAGGGCGGTCGAGTACCGGGGGCGTGCGTCGGAGGTCGGCCACGGCACGATGGACCTGCGCGTGTGTGCGCTGGCCAGCTTGGATGCGCTTCAGCAGCTCCTAGGTGAACGTGCGAGGTTGAGATTGGTGGGCGTGAAGTCGATCAAAGCGTTCGATGACACGGTGGCGATCGTCGCGGTGAGCGCGCACGAGACAGCTACGGGCGAGGACCGTCGCTTGGTCGGGACTGCGCCGGCTCCGGAAGGTGACATGCCAACGGGTGTCGCTCGTGCCGTGCTCAACGCCACAAACCGCCTTTTTGGTAACATTCTTAGCGTTGGCGACTGAAATCACGGATGAACGAAAACCGGACTGTTTTTGATCCGCCGAGGCGCACTCTGATGGGGCCGGGTCCATCCAACGTCAGCGCGCGCGTGCTGCTTGCGATGGGGCGGCCAACCATCGGCCATCTGGACCCCGAGTTCTTGAAGCTCATGGACCGGATTGCCGACCAACTTCGCGCTGTATTCGGCACGAGCAACGAACTGACGATCCCGATCTCGGGGACGGGTTCCGCGGGCATGGAGACGGCTTTCGTCAACATGCTGGAACCGGGAGACGACGTGATCATCGGCGTCAACGGGGTGTTCGGTCGACGTATGATGGACGTTGCGGGTCGAATCGGCGCTCGCGTCGTGAGTGTCGAAGCGGAGTGGGGTGAACCGGTCGATATCGGCCGGTTGATTGACGCGCATCGGGCCAACCCACGGGCGCGGCTGCTTGCCGTCGTCCAGGCGGAGACGTCGACCGGGGTGTTGCAGCCGCTCGACGAAATTGGTCGATACCTCAAGGACACCGATACGCTGTTCCTGGTGGACACAGTGACCAGTCTTGGCGGCGTTCCCGTGGATGTGGACGCGAGGGGTATAGATGTTGCGTATTCAGGCACACAGAAGTGTCTGAGCGTACCGCCGGGCTTGGCTCCCATTACGCTGTCGGAGCGGGCGTCAGAGCGACTACGCTCTCGTGAGGAGAAGGTCCAGAGTTGGTACTTGGACCTGTCAATGATCAGCGCCTATTGGGGTGGTGAGCGGGCTTACCACCATACGGCGCCGATCAACGCGCTCTACGGTCTGCAAGAGGGGCTGAACTCGATCCTCGAGGAGGGGCTGGAGACGCGCTTCGCGCGCCACCGGAACTTGGGCGGATTGCTGCAGAAAGAACTCGAGGAGCGAGGCCTCGAGTTGCTGGTCGCCGAGCCGTACCGGCTGCCTCAGCTGACGTCGGTGCGAATTCCGGCTGGCGTGGACGACAAGAGCTTTCGGCGCTCCCTGCTGGAACGCTACGGCATCGAGATCGGGGGCGGTTTGGGCCCGCTGGCCGGCAAGATATGGCGGGTCGGCTTGATGGGCGAGACATGTCGGGAGGAGACGGTCGTGTTATTCCTGGGCGCGTTGGATGCACTGCTAGGGGGGCAGTGATGCGACGGTCGCGCTGGTTCATTGGCGCAGCGGCGATCCTGCCGGGTCTGGCGTTCGGTTGCGCCAAGACTCACACAGGCGCGGACACATCGACGGCGCCGGAAGCGGCCGTGCAGGATCCGTCGGATTTGGAGTCCGTCGACATCCCCGACACGCTCGGCATGCTACTCAGCGCGGCCGAGAGCACTACGGCGGCGACGCCGTCTGAAGTCGAGGCCGAAGTCCTCGAGTTGTTCGGCGAGGCGGAAGTAGCGGACACCGCGTCCGAGGAGCCGAGCTTCGACATTCCGATCACAGTGAACGACGCGGTCGAGCGTTGGTTGAGGTACTTTCAGACCGACGGGCGTAAGAACTTCGCCATTTATCTGTCGCGGGCTGGCCGGTACGAGCCGATCATGCGCGCCATGTTCCGTGACGCCGGCTTACCCGAGGATCTCGTATACATTTCGCTGATCGAGAGTGGCTTCAGTCCTCGAGCTTACAGCCGGGCTCGCGCCGTCGGGCTATGGCAGTTCATCTCGAGTACGGGGCGGCTGTATGATCTGAAGATCTCCTATTGGGTCGATGAGCGCCGAGACCCAATCAAGGCGACGGAAGCCGCGGCCGCTCACTTGAGGGACCTGTACGAGGAATTCGGTTCTTGGTACTTGGCGGCGGCGGCATACAATGGCGGCCCCAATCGTGTGCGACGTGGCATTCGGCGAACTGGAAGCGACGACTTCTGGACTCTTTCACGGCGCCGCTATTTGCGGCGGGAGACGCGCAACTACGTGCCGAAGCTCATAGCGGCGGCGCTGATCGCCAAGCAACCCGCCCACTATGGCTTCTTCGATATCCAGGAGGCAGAACCGCTCGCCTACGATATCGTTCAAGTACCGGATGCTACGAGCCTCGATGTGATCGCCGAAGCCGCCGGCGTCTCGGCCAGCGAGGTCGGGGCACTCAACCCGCAGATCCTTCGGGGCGTGACCCCTCCCGGCGAGCCGTGCGCCGTGCGCATTCCGCCCGGCACCGGACACCGCTTTGCGGTCAACTTCGCCCGGGTGCCGGATTCCGAGCGCGTCACGTGGGTTCAGCACATTGTTCGCCGCGGGGAGACGCTGAGTGAGATCGCGCGGAACTACGGCGTGAGCGTGTCGGGTATCCGGGCCGCTAATCGGGGCGTCGATCCACGCCGTTTGCAGATCGGCCAGCGTCTGATCATCCCCCGGGCTGGCAAGTTGCCAAGATATGCCACGGCTCCGCGGGCCGTTCGCCGCGTAACGCCGAAGAAAGTCGAACCGCAGAGGCCGGACGGACCCTTTGTCACCTACCGGGTTCAGCGGGGTGATAGCCTGTGGGCGATTGCGAGACGCTACGCCGTCACCCCAAACGATCTGATGCAGTGGAACGGGCTGACGACCAGCAGGATCTATCCCGGTGACGAGGTGAGGATCTACGTGAGCAGCAGTCCCTGATGCGCAGAGGCCGGGATTGCAGGTCCCGGCCCGGTCTCACGCTCTACCTTATCTGACTAATTGCCCAGCACTCGCTTCGCGTATCCGTTCGCGGGGTCGATTCCCAGAGTGAGCAGGTCGCCCACCCGTCCGGGCCCGCGATTGTACGCCAGCAGAGCTAGCCGCGTGTCGCCGTTGTACTCGTCGAGCAGGTAGCGAAAGTAGCGGAAACCCAGATGCAGATTGGTCGCCGTGTTGAACAGATCACGCGTTGTCACCGAAGGATCCAGCCACTGCGCCGTGCTGGGCCTGACTTGCGTGTAGCCGATGGCGCCGGCCGAGCTCACGGCAGAGCGGCGAAAGCCACTCTCGACTCGCACGAGGTTGAAGGCCAGGTCTGGATTGACCCCCTCGGCCAGCGCGATGTCGTAGATTTGCGTTGCCAGGTCCGCCGGGATCCGAAAATCGCTGGAGTAGGCGTGGATTAGATCGAATCGCTCGACTTCCAGCGACTTGAGTTCGATTTCGCTACGAAGGTCGCGCACCTCGGCCGTCAACAGCGAAACTTGAGAACTCAATTCCGCCACCGCCGGATCGGCCGCCTTCGGCGTCCCCGTCAACGCTAGCGCCAGACCCAGAGCCGCCGTGACGACAACGACGGCCCAGACGGGAAGTGGCACGTCCGACCACTTCGCCTGGTTGACCTGGCGCGGCAGCGACACCGCGGGATGATCGAATGTCGATGTGTACTGTCGCATCGCTCTCTTATCGTAGCTTCTCACAGTCCTCCCCGCCTTCCCCTTTCGCCGGCGGGCTCGCGCCCACCCTGCCGCTCCGGGCTCGGTAAACCCTACGCCCTTCGCGCGGTTCCGGTTTCCTTGGGACTCGATCGACTGTCAGGCTGTCCTGAAGAATCGGGACTTTTGACCGATGCCAGCGCTACTGCTGGTCCG
>JASFMO010000200.1:0-6472 GCA_050117535.1 Gemmatimonadales bacterium
TTGGAGGTTTTGGGGCTGGCTTGCGGGTGACCATTCCGGTCGTCGTGCTGCTGCGGCTGGACGTCGGGTACAGTCCGCAAAATGGGTTCTCGATAGCTATTGGCGGTGCGGAGAAAGCATATGCACAGCGGTTCAGAGTGCGCTAGACCTGGGGCCGCATCTCGCTTCGTCGCGACGCTGAGACACCACCTCAGATTCGCGCAACCGCTACCGGGTGACAGCAGGAGGTTGGCAACATGTCAACGCGCATACTGATGGCCTGCTTGGCCACACTGATGGTGTCGGGCTGCTCGATGTTTAGCGCGTCTCGGCGCGTAGACATTACGCCCTTTGCTGAGAACACCATCAATCTGGTCGCGGAAATCAACTACGGCATGGACGCAAACCAGGCTGTCTATCTCCGTCGCTACGCCGGCGGCGAGCCCGTGGCGGAGTACAGTACGCACTGGGAGTATTTTCGGCCCGTCCTACGCAACATCGGAATCTACTCGCTCGCACTCGTCACCCTGCAGAGATCAAACATATCGGGAAACGAAAAGGCCGTGCAACTCGCCGACCTTCTGGACAGGATGTTCGAGGATGCCTTGGTGTCGGGCAGAAGCGGTTACAACCTGACGCCAGATCAGCTGCGTGGGGTTCTCGCGGATATCAGGACCCAGAAAACGCTCCTCGACGCGCTGACCGCGGCACAGCCGATCGTCGATGAAGTGGCACGCTTCTCCGGCGAGTACCTGGATGTCATCAAAGCTTCCCAGGACCGGACCGAGGCCTGGCTGGTGCAGCAAGTCGACAAGGACTTTGAGGCGGTTCTGGCTTTTGAGGAGCGTGCCAAGTGGGCCCAGAACCGTTTTCTGGGCAGCCTGGCCCTGCTCGGTGACTATCGCCAAGGACGCGATCAGGAGGCACTGACGGAACTGGTGCAGACGGACGCGGAACTCGGCGAGATCGTGCCGGACCCGTCGCGGGTGCAGGCAAGCGATCTGCAAGCGATCGAAGACCGACTGGTCTACCGCCTGGCACGCACTCAGGAGCTGAAGGAACAAATCAAATTCGATCTCGACACCTATCGTAACATGACGGTCGAACTGGATAAGCTGGTCCAGGACGCCAACAATAATCTCAGGCGGACGCGGCTCACCATTTTCGTATGGGCTGCCGCGCACCGGAGACTGGCGGCGGGGATTACCGATCCGGCGAAGATCGACCTGATGGGTGTGGCCAAGCGGGCACTGGACATCGCGGTCCCCTTCTGATCTGGACATCAGGGAGGGCCCACGGTTTAGCGGGTCGAGAAGGAAAAGGCTTCTTATGGGAAGATTCTGGCGACGCGTGCATGTCACGTTCGCCAAACCGGCGGAGTATTGCATCGTCGTCGAGGGGCAGCTCGAAGAAGAACTCTCGGATCGATTGGGCGGCATGCACATCGACTCGGCGGAACGAGAGCACGGGACATGGGTGACGATCCTGACTGGCAGGATCTCCGATCAGGCCGAACTGAACGGTGTGTTGAATTCCCTGTATGATATGCACGTCCCGATCATTTCCGTGCAGGCTACCGGAGTGTAGGCGATGAACGCGCATAACGGTTTCGAGACGGCGGCGCAAAGTCTGGGCAGCCTGGTAGCGCTCGCACTGCTTTCTCTAATTTTGCCGTCCGGTGCGTTGCGTGCTCAGGACCTCGAGCCGCGCTTCATGTCGCCCGCGCCGGTGGGAATGAACTTCGCGCTCGCCGGCTATGCGTACTCCCAGGGAAACGTGCTGCTCGACGCGGCGCTCCCCCTCGAGGGCACGGACGCACGGTTGCACGCCATATCACTGGCCTATGGCAGATCCATCGGTGTCTTCGGGCTCTCGGGCTTGGTCACCGCTGTCGTACCTCTGGCGAACGGCAAGTGGTTCGGCGAGCTGGAGGGCGTCGATACCAGCACGACGCGAAACGGTGTCGGCGATCCGCTGGTCATGTTCGCGGTGAACTTCGTCGGGGCGCCCGCCATGCGCCTGTCGGAATTCGGGACGTACCGGGCGAAGACCATCCTCGGGGCCAGCCTCAAGGTGCGGATCCCGATCGGGCAGTATAACAGCAGCAAGTTCTTCAACCTGAGCACCGGCCGCTGGATGATCAGCCCGCGGTTGGGGCTGGCGCACTACCTGGGCCGCTTCGGTCTCGAAGCGTACGTCAGCGCGTGGTTCTTTACCATGAACAAGAACTTCTGGGGCGGCAACACGGTGGCGCAGGACCCGTTCGTCGGCGCTCAAATCCACGTCAGCTACCTGTTCCGACGCGGCTTCTGGGGCGCGGTATCGTTCGGCCAGGGATTCGGTGGGCGGACCACGGTGAACGGAGAAGAGAACGACGACGAGCAGAGGAACAACCGGCTGGGCGCGACGCTGGCGTACCCGATCACCCGGCAACATACCCTGAAAGCCGCGTACACGGCCGGGGTCACGACGCGTGCCGGGGCCGATTTCGACACCTTCGTGATCGCCTGGCAATACCGCTGGGGTGGAAGGCCATGAAGGACTTTTCATTCTGGTCCAGATGGGGAAGCGTGTCATGAGGACTATGAACGTCAATACCTGGGCTCTTGCTCTGTCTGCCGCGCTGCTGTTGACGGCAGCGCCTGATGCGGTCGTGCGGGCTCAGTCAGCGCAGCAGGGTGCAACGAAGCAACCTGGGACCCTGCCGCCCAGCACGAACCCGACGAATCGCGTCATCTACCCCAGCGAAGGTCAGGACGAGCAGCAGCAGATGACGGACCAGCTCGAATGCTACAGATGGTCGACCGAGCAGACCCAGTGGGACCCGTACGTGGCTTACGAGAAGCTGGTGGAACAGGGGTATGCCGCCAAACAGACCGCGCAGCAGGCTCAAGGCGGCCTCGTGCGTGGAGCCGCCCGCGGCGCGCTCGCCGGCGTCGCCATCGGGGCGATCGCCGGTGATGCCGGGAAGGGCGCGGCGATCGGGGCGGTCGCCGGCGGTCTGGTCGGAGGATCGAGATCGCGGCGCGCGCAGCGGCAGGCTCAAGCCCAGGCGGAGGCTGCCATCTCGGCCTTCGAGCAGCAATTGCAGGTCTGGGACCGGAACTACGTGGCCTGTATGCAGGGGCGTCACTACGTGGTGAACTAGTGCATTGAGTGGGCCGTTGTGGCTCAACTATGGAGGCATTGATGCTCGGGAATACAACTTTCGTGAAGTTGGCGCTGCTGCTGTTGCCCCTGTCAGTCGCGGGTAGCACGCCAGCCGACGCCGACCAGTTTGTGTGTGCGCCGGCGGACCTGGTCGAATGCGATCCCGACCTCTTCTGCGGCGCTCCCGCTCCAGAGTTGCCGCCTCCGACGTTCTTCCATGTAGACTTGGACGAACGCGTCATCACGTTGCTCGCGCCGCCGTAGCGAAGGGGAGAGACGACCGAGATCCTATACATGGAACGCGATGGCGATCGCGTCATCCTGGGTGGTCTGCAGGCCGGGCGACCGTGGTCGCTGATCTTCTCCGCAAGCGACCGACGAGGAAGGCGAGAACCCCGCCGACAGGGTAGACGGGTTCGAGGGTGGCCTGCTGGCCGGCGCGGAGTTCGCCGTCTCCAAGAAGTTCGCCGTCGATCTCTCTGCTGGCTACAGCTTCATTTCCACGGAAGAGGTCGACCTCAGCGCCATCGGACTCGAGCCGGTCAAGCGTGGGTCGGCTTGGACCGCCCGGCTGGGCGTGAGGTGGAACCCGTGAGCGCCCGGACAAAGTCTCGCCTGGCGAGCGTATGCCTGCCGGCTCTGTGTCTGCTGGCGTTGGCAGCGAACCCGTCGCTGGCGCAAGAGAACGGGGCGGCGAGGCCTGAAAGTCTGACTGCCGGCGCTGCCGTAGATACCGCGTCGGCCGCGAGTGACTCGGCCGCCTCGATGGCAGCCCAACACGTCGACCCCTGGGGAGTGAAGCGCAGCTGGGGCCTGGCAATCGGCGAGGTCATCTTGATCAACAACATCGTTTGGGCCTTCAACGAGTACATACGCGGCGCCAACTTCACCTAGGTGAATCCGCGTAGCTGGTACGAGAACCTCTTCGTAACGGGGTTCACCTACGACGACAATCACTTCAACACCAACATGTTCGCGCACCCGTTCCACGGTAGCTTGTACTTCAGTGCTGCTCGTACCAACGGCTTCAACTACTGGGCATCGGTACCGTTCGCCATCGCGGGCAGCTTTCTGTGGGAATGCTGCGGCGAAACGCACCCGCCGTCGATCAACGACTGGATCGCTACGAGCATCGGCGGCGCCGCCATCGGTGAGACGACCTATCGCCTCTCCTCGACGGTGCTCGACAATACTGCCACCGGCTCCGGGCGGACCTGGCGCGAGGTCGGCGCGCTGCTGATCAACCCGGTGCGTGGCGTCAACCGGCTGTTCTCGGGCCGCTGGTCGGAAGTCCGCGACAACCCGCCGGACCGCATGCCCTCGATAATGTCGAACCAACTGTCGGCGGGCGTGCGGGTCATCGGCGAGGGCGAGTCGATCTCGGAAAACACGCAGACCAACGCGTTCTTCCAGGTCGACTTCAGTTACGGCAGCCCGTTCTCGCAGGAGAACCGCGATCCCTTCAGCTATTTCTTGATGGGACTGCAGGTGAACTTCTCCGAAAAGCAGGCGCTGGGTCGCCTCCAGCTCCGCGGCAACCTGTTCTCCAGCGACTTGAGGGTGTCGGACAAGGTTCATCACGTGTTCAGCGTCGCGCAGAACTACGACTACGTCAACAACAACGCTTACGAGTTCGGGGGGCAAAGCGTCAGCGCCTCGCTTCTCTCGAGCTGGAAGTTCTCGGACACCTGGCGATCCTGGACGGCCCTCGACCTGTACGGGATGCTCATGGGCGCAGTGAACTCCGATTTCGCCTTCCTAGCCGAGTTCCCTCCTGGGTTCGAACAGGAGCGGTTCCGGGAATACGACTTCGGCCCCGGCGGCGGTCCGGCCATCGGCGCCGGACTTGTGTGGAAGGGCCGGGACGTGCTGACGCTGCGGTATCGGCTGACGTACCTGTATACGCTGAACGGCTCGGTGCAGGAGGGGGACGAGGCCTGGCACTGGATTCATAATGCCTACGCCAAGGCGATGTTTCCCATCGGCCGGAAGTTCGGCATAGGGGCCGATGCCGGCGTCTTTCAGAGGGACAGCTACTATACGTGCGAGATCACCGTCGAAGGCGAGGTCTTTCGGTGCACCAACGCCACTCAGCGGAATCCGCAGGTCCGGCTCTACGCCAAGTGGCTTGTGGGTGGGGCCGGGATTCAGATTCCTACATCGAACTGAGCTGAGAAGAGCTTGGAAACGACAGCTCGTACCGGGTCGAGAGGATAGCGCGGATCGGTCGGGGGCGACGTAAGACGGTCACGCAAGATATCCCAGCAGAAAAAGGGGAAGCCGGTGCCTTTCGGGCGCATCGGTGTGGGAGAAGACGAGCTTTCGATCGATGCTCACACCCTTGAACTGCGCGCGGCCTTTGCCTCGCCCGCCGATCTCAACGGCAGTCTTCACCGGCGCGTCAAGGATCAAGTAGTCCGGTGTCTTAGCGCCCCGCGTGCTCTTCAGGTACTGAACTCGAATCCCGGCCTGCTTCATCACCTCCGCGAAGAAATCTATGCTCATGAAGAACTACCTTTCGTACACTTGTTCGAAAAAACGGCATGCATCTTGTGAAATCATTATTGAGAATGCGGGATTTGTCGCCAACATCCAGAGCGCGACGCCGTCCCGCACACCGCCGCCGCTACAAGTTCCCCACCTACGTGTGGCTTTTCTGTTCCCCTTGTCGATGCAGGTCCACAGCTTGGCGAGTTGGGGTGCAGCACAAGTAGAAGCGTATTCCACGACGCTGTCGAAAGTCTCGACGCTGGCCTGGAGAGCGAGCTCATCCGGCAGGACGCGCCTATGAAGAGCTCAGTCGTGTAGCATGCGCTCCGGTGGATCGTCCAGGTCGTCGAACTGGCCGCTGCGTACCGCCTTCACGAACAGGAACGCGAAGATCGCGCCGAGCAGAAGGGCGAGCGGCAGGAGAAAGAAGATCGAGTTCATGTTCGCTCCCTCCTCATCGATACCTCTATGCGTGAGGAGCCCCAGATCACCATCGCGCTCGAGGCTGGCATCAGGATAGCCGCTACGAGGGGGTTGATCAAGCCGGCCGCGGCGGCACTGACCGCCACTATGTTGTAGGCGATCGATCGCCGCTGGTTCCAGCGGATGGCCTTGCGGCACGCGTCCGCCACGCGGAACCCCTCCGCCAGCGGCTTCAGCGACCAGGTCGAGATCACGCCGTCCGCCACCAGGACGCTGCTCGCGGCGCCCGTCCCCATGGCGATTCCTACGTCGGCGACGGCGAGGGCGGGTCCGTCGTTCAGACCGTCGCCCGCAAACGCCACTCGCCGACCGGACGACTGCGTTCCCCGCACCCACACCGCCTTCCCTTCCGGGTCCACCTCGGCTCGCA
>JASFMO010000201.1:0-6422 GCA_050117535.1 Gemmatimonadales bacterium
GACGACGACGAGCCCGGCGGTGGTCGGCTCGTCGTCGTACGGCTCGTAAAACCATGCCGTCGTCGAACCCAGCGAACCATCCACGAACCCCTTGAGCCCGCCCCAGAAGAGTCGATCATCACCCCTTCCCTCGTTGGCTACGAGATCGGCCAGCCGCTTCCAGCTGGCGATCGGCACAACACTGTAGACCCGAATCGGCAAAGCGCCCCGTTCGTGAGCGCGCCGGTAGGTTTCAAGACCCTGCCAGCTGCCCATGTCCGTCACCGTCGTCACGCCCCTGGCGACAGCGTAATCGACCGCCGCCTGGAGAGCCCGATCCCGGTCAGCGTCCGATGCCGGTGGCATGGCCCGAGTGACGAGGCCCATCGCCTCGTCCTTCAGGATTCCCGTCGGTCGGCCGTCGGGATAGCGGACGATCGTTCCTCCGGGTGGATCCGGCGTCTCGGCGGTGATCCCCGCAAGCTCGAGGGCTCGGCTATTGGCCAGCCCCATGTGGCCGTCCAGTCGCTGCACGAAGACGGGCGTGTTCTCGGTCAGCGAGTCGATCCAATCGCGACGTGGCAGCTCGCCACCCCACGTCTCGTGGTCCCACTGGCCTCCCGTGACCCATGCGTCCGGCCTCTCGGCCGCGAATGCACCGATGCGACGCGCGAACTCTCCCGGTGTGCCGGCATCCCGCAGCTGCACACCTGCGAGGTCGAAACCGCCGGCGATGAAGTGCGTGTGGCTATCGATGAAGCCAGGCACGACACGTCGCCCGAGCAAGTCGATGCGCTCCGCGCCGGCGCCGGCGAGCGATTCGATCTCATCGTCGGGCCCGACCGCCAGGACCTTGCCGTCAGCGATGGCGATCGCGGTCGCCGCCTCCTCTCCCGCTACCAGCAGCCCGGGGCCAACCCAAATCGCGCCGCCGGTCAGTATCACGTCCGCCTGCACCGCTCCGTCGTCCCCGGCGCAGGCCGTCAGTCCCAGGGTCACGACGGTCAGTGCCACGCTCACGAATGCGATCCGAGACATCGCTTCCTCCCGCTCAGCTAATTTCCAGGCCACTCCCGTGCTTCAACTCGCTCGAAGGGCTCCGCCGATGGCGACATACGGTAAGCCTGCCGCGTCGCCAGATTGAACCGGTCCCCGGGCGCCAGGAAGTAGAAGCGGCCGCCCGAGTCCAGCATCTTCTCGAAGTCATAGATGGCCACGTAGCTCTCGCCCATCACCTCGAACATATCCCCACGCACGACGATCGCCGTGTTCTCATCGATGCCAATGCCGAGCAGATCCGGCTTGGCCTCGATGATCTCGATCAAATCGAATTGGCGGTTTCGCCTCAGCAGGTGCTGGTCGATCGCCACATCTTCGAGAAACCCGAACCCAGACTCGTGGTCGCCCATCATGATCGTGTTTGTCTTCGTGTCACCCCGAGCGAGGTACGAGCCCTGGATCGTGGCGCCGGCAGAGGATCCTCCGATCACACCGCCTCGCTCCAACAGCGCCCACAGCTCCTCGTGGAACTGGGTGTCCAGATAGGAGTCAGCCAATCGCCACTGCCGACCGCCCGAGAACCAGACGCCCCGTGCGGCTTTCAACGGAGCCACAAAGTCGTCGGAGTTCGCCTGCTCCCGGTGGCGTGTGTGGAGCACCGTTAGGTTGGTGGCTCCGGCTTCTCTGAACTGCTTCAGGCCAGGCCAGAATTCGTCATAGTGATCTCCCGTGCCCGCCGTGGGTACGACGACGATCGGCGCGTGGGGACCGCCCGCCAGGTCGATGAACCGCTCGAGAATGGCCGCATCCCGCAAGGCGCCGCCAACGATGACCAAGGTCCCGTGGCTCGGGCCCACTTCCTGTGCCTGCAGTCCAGCCGCGCTCAGTATCGTGGGCAGCGCAGCCGCGACGATCCGAGACCATGCCTTAGACCGCTTCATCCACTTCCTCCTGTCTTGACAACCGGGGCGAGCCCTCTGGGCCACACCAGCGCCACGACCGGCGTACCCCGGTGAGTCTTCCACCGCGATCTATCGATCTGGGCGTCCTAGTGATCCCGATAGTCGTCTGCGTCGGACGCCACGACGTCAGCCAGAAGGCCGGCCTCGATATTGCCTCCGCTGACGACGACCGCCGTTATCTCGCCAATTCCGGAGAAACGACCCGACAGCAGCGCGGCGATGCCTACCGCGCCACCCCCTTCCACCACCAATCTGTGCTCAGTCGCCGCAAACGCCATCGCGCGGCGTATCTCTGCTTCCGAGACAACCAGATACTCGTCCACCAAGTCTCGCACCAACTCGAACGTGTAGCGGTTCTTCAAGTCGATGCCGCCCGACAGGGCGCTGGCGATGGTCTCCTCCTCCGGGAAAGCGATCGGATGTCCGGCCTCCAGACTCTCGTGCATCACACGCGCGTTGGCCGCCGATACGGCCACGACACGAGTCGACGGCTCTTCCCTCTTGAGAGCCACGGCGATCCCGCTGATCAAGCCGCCCCCTGAGAGAGGAACGACCACGGTATCCAGCATCCGCACTTGCTCTAGCAATTCCAGGCCGACGGTGCCTTGACCGGCGATGATCTGAGAGTCATCGAACGGATGTATGTACGCAAGGTGTCGGTCGGCTTCGATCTGATAGGACAATTCCTCGGCTTCGTCATAGGTCCGGCCATGGAGAATCGTCTCGGCGCGGTGTCGTCGGATAGCGCGCAGCTTGATCGGATCGACCCATTTCGGCACGCATACGGTCGCCGGGATGTTCAGAAGGTCGGCCACATAGGCGACCGCACGCCCATGGTTGCCGCTCGAGCACGTTACCACACCGCGCTCTTTCTGCGAACTCGACAGCGCGAGCATCTTGTTCGCGGCCCCGCGCAGCTTGAATGACCCGGTGATTTGCAGGTTCTCCAGCTTCATCCAGACGTGCGCGCCCGTCCTGGCATCTAGCTCCGGCGCCTGGACGATGGGGGTCTCGACGGCGATACGGGCGATGGCCTTTCGCGCGGCGGCGACGTCGATCTCCACGGCCAAGCTAGTACTCCCCGTCGCGGGCGAGCCGACCGGCGGACCCGGCGAGCATCACGTCCTCGGCCACTGGGAGCCGTGCCCCCCCCGGTATTGCAGCGGCTAACGCAGTCGAGGTCGCGAGACGGTGACCGATACGCATGGCGCGAGTCCTAACGTGTCACGGTAATAGACAGGTCGGGCACCGCTAATGTAGGCGTCGGCCGGTTGGGCGTCCACGCGTCGCGGCCTTGAATGGGTCTCCGTGCGGGACCCTGAGAAGACGGATTTGCCAGGTAGGCGGAGGCCTCGATAGCAGACGGGGGCGCCAACTGACGCCCCCGTGGGTGACCGTTTTTCTTGGTTGTCGGCGTCGCCGCTCAGGAACGGCGCAGTTGCACGCTCCCGTTCACCGTCTTGATGACCAGGTCGCGGCCGCCCTGTCCGATCTTCCCCTTCACATGCCTCGGCGAAAAACGGCCTTCAACGGTCAGCGGGAAGTCGAAATCGAGATGACCGTTCACCGTCGAGACGCTGAGGTCACAGTTGAGATCGTCCGGCATCTCGAGCGTGACGCTGCCGTTTACCGTCGTGAAGCTGAGGGTGCCGTCCCAATTCGCGCGATCCATCGAGGCCGTGATCGAGCCGTTGACCGTGGTGGCTTCCGCCAGGCCGGTGGCCGAAATGTCGATGCCGCCGTTGACGGTATGCGCCTGCACATCGCCCTCTATGCCGAGGGCATCGACATCGCCGTTTACGGTTCGGCCGATGAAACCAACGCCAGCCGGGATCCGGACCGTGAAGTCGACGACGACATCATTGTCCTTGACGCTCATGCGGCCCTTGCCGCCGGGACGGCACTCGTTTGGCCTATCCTCGTCCCTGCTGGGGTAGACGGCACAGATCGTCACGCCGTTCGCATGCTCGACGACTTTCATCTCGACGTCATCCGGGTCACTCTTCCTCGCGTGGAGATTCGCGCGGACCTCCACTTCATTTCCGGAAGCCAACTCGGCGTGAATCTCGCCATTCACACCCTTGATCTCAATGAAGTCGCCACGCTCAACGCGACCGCTCCAGCTCCAATCCCTCTCCTCCAGGGCTGGGTGGTCGAATGCCCTCGCTGACGCCTCGTCCGAGTCGCCCCCTCGAAGAGGGTGCCCATCGGGAATGGTGAGCGGCATCCAGGCTACCGCAACTACAGCGAGTCCGATTATGCCCATTTTGTACATTCTAAGCCCTCCTGCTCCTCGACTATTTGGCTATCGTCCCTGTAATCGAGTATCGCCACCGACGATCAGTCGGATATCACCATCGAATGAGTGCAACTCGAGTTGCGCACCGCCATTGCCAATCACGAAGCTGAACTTCCGGCGACCTTCCGCCCCCTCTAGTCGTACCGGGAAGTCGGCCTCGAATTCGCCTTCGAATGTGGCGACCGAGACCGTGGCATTTGCGTTCTCGGGCACCGCCACGACGACATCGCCATCGTGTGTCGTGAGGTGGTACCGACCGTCATCGCGTAGCTCCCCCTGGTACGAGATGTCCCCATCCACGGTCTTGGCGTAGACCTCCCCGGACCGAATATCGTCCAGGACAATCTCACCATCGATCGATTCGGCGCGCAGCTCACCCTCGAAGTCGACGACCGTGACATCGCCTTCCACACCATTCGCCTCGATCCTACCTCGCGTCTTGATCAGTGAGATGTCGCCCTCCACCGATCGAACCGAGATCGTGCCTACCGCATCACGTACCTCGACATCACCGGACATCGTCTCCGCTCGCACACCGTCCTGGACCCCGTCCACCGTTATGTCGGTCTCGAGTCCCCACAAGTCCAAGCTCATCGAACGCGGAATCGTCACCTCGTAGTCCACAACATCGGGATGCCCGTGGCGCGTCTCGGACTTGATATCGACGGCAGAGGAAGACGCGAAGATCTTCACCCTATCATCGCTCGAGTAGCTCGCTTCGACGCGGACCTGACTTCGATCCCAGGTCCGGATCACGATTTCGCCTGCATGGTTCCGCAGTCGGAGGGTCGCGTTCGGATTGACCTCGAACGTCGTGTCCATGTCCATATCCTGGACGTGCGACGCCCGGTCCCCGTACCAGTCGTCAGCGAGCGGCAGATCGAACGCTACCTCCGGGATGGCGATCTCGATCGCCGGGATATCCACCCATGCCGTGTGGATCTCGAAATCCCCCCCATAGAACTCCACACTCGGGATCTCGAAGCTGAAACTCGGGAGATAGAAATCGAATGCCGGAAGCTCCACCGCCTCGACCTGCGTGTGAGGCTGGAGGTCGATCTCCACCTTCTTCTCGGGCTCCTGAGGCGAGGCGATGGCCGTCAGGGCACCCAACATCAACGCGCTGTACATGATTCCACGTTCCCTCTCGTCTAGCTGACTGCGCCGGCCAACCGTGCCGTGCGCCGTAAGAACTCGAGCTTCTGTTGCATCGTCGCCGCCAGATGCTCGCTCAGATAAACACTTGCCGGGTCCTGGGCCAGCGCACGCTGTGCCTGGGCGATAGCCCGGTCGATCTTCATCAGGTTCTCCTCGATAACGCGCACCGTCGCTGGGTCGAGCTGGTCGCGGGTTTCGTCGATCAGCTGCTCGAGCTCCGCGACAGCAGTATCGTACGTGGGAATCGCTACACCTGCCGGCGCCACCGCCGGCACGATCGAGGTCCCGCCGGCGGTCGCCGGTGCTGCCCCCTCACCCGCGGGGCCAGCATCTCCCGATAGCAGCAGGCCCGCTCCACCCGATGCGATCATCAACGCGATCCCCGCAGCGGCCAGCTGCGGCACCGACAACGAAACCCGCAGGTCTCGCACGCGCGCCCACCTCCGCCGGCGATGCGCATCGATATCCGTCACCGCGACATCCTTCGCGCCAATCCGCTCCGCAATTCCTGGCCACAGTTCGTTGGCCGGCGGCCGGTCCTCGGCGGCTCGGGCCCAGGCAACGACCCTGCGAAGCTGCTCGAGCGTGGCCGCGCATTCCTCGCAGCCCTCGAGGTGCGCCTCGAGTCGCGTTCGCTCGGCGGCCTCCAGTTCGCCGTCCAGATACTCAGAAAGCCTGTCTGTCCACCGATCACTCATCTCAGTGCCCCGTAAAGAAAACTACCGATCACAAGATTCTCGATTACCTGTCCAGGTGATCACGGAGGATCATTCGGGCTCGGTGCAACTGCGATTTCGATGTCCCTGCCGTGATTCCTAACATCTCAGCGATCTCGCCGTGCTTGTAACCCTCCACATCGTGCAGCACGAACACCTGCTGCGCACCGTCCGGGAGCCTCTCCATCGCGACCTCGAAGTCTATCGCCGTCTCGGCACCCTTCGGATTCGAACCCATTCGCCCGATCGCCTTCTCCCCGTCCACGAAACGCTCTCTGCGAATGCCCAGCTGCTTGCGACGCCCCAGCA
>JASFMO010000202.1:0-6400 GCA_050117535.1 Gemmatimonadales bacterium
TAGGAAACGCCGTTCCATATGGGGATGAGGCGCGTAGGGGCTGAGACACGAGCTGCAAGCGTTCCAGCCGAAGTGGTGCAGCTCGTCGCCCACCTCGGGCATATCAACCTGGCCGACCAGGTTACCGTAACTCCCGGACTCCGGGTCGACGTCAACGACGCCCATCGCATCCGGCCGCTCGCGCTTCGGGTTCAGCATCGCCACGTAGGCCAGCTTCTCCTCTGGCGCCTGCATCGCCAGCTTCGGGGATGGGTAGAAAGTCGGGTCAGGTTTCCATTGTGCCATGGTGCTCCTCCCTAGATCTCAGGTTGTCCCTCAATGGAAGGTTGCGTGAACTCGAGGAGTCACCGGACAGAACGGTGTACAAGACGACGGCGGGCGACCGATCTGGCGTCGGAAGCGCCCGCCGTACCGACCAGTGTCGCCGGCGCCTACTCAGCGACGGTGTCTCTCAACATCTCCATGCTTAGCACGGCTCTCACTAGCCGAATGAACTCGGCGCGGTAACCGCCGCGGTCTTCACCCAGCGCGCCCTGGGCCAACTCGATCACATCGGTCAGAGACAGATCGCCGCAATGATCCGAGTTTCGCAACAGCATGCCAAAACCGGCGACCGCGGATACGAACCGTAGGTCGCGTGAAGCGGCACGGCTCGTGTCAGACACCGGGTGAGCGAGCAGTTTGCTCTCCGCGCCGTCCGGATCTTTGTAGCGGAGCTTCACGTAGAGCAGTTCGTCCGAGTCGGACTGAGGGCGTTGATCCCGTCCCGACTGGTAGCGCAGGCTGTCGACGCCCTGAACTTGCGCCGGGCTGTCGACGCCCACGGGGATCACCTCGTAGAGGGCCGTGACCGAGTGGCCGGCACCCAGTTCGCCGGCATCCTTCGTGTCGTCGTTGAAGTCCTCGTTGGCAAGCAGACGGTTCTCGTAGCCGATCAACCGATAGGCCGCGACCTTGGTCGGGTTGAATTCCACCTGGATCTTGACGTCCTTGGCGATGGTGAGCAGCGTGCCGCCGATCTCCTCAACCAGCACCTTTCGCGCCTCTGTTAGATTGTCGATGTAGGCGAAGTTGCCGTTCCCGTGATCAGCCAGCTTCTCCATCTTCGAGTCCTGGAGGTTGCCCGTGCCGAAGCCCAGTACGGTGAGGAACGTCCCCTGCTTCCGCTTCTCCTCGATCAGTCGCACCATCTCGGCGTCGCTGGACGGGCCGACGTTGAAATCGCCGTCGGTAGCCAGGATGACGCGGTTGTTGCCGCCGGCGATATGGTTTTCACGCGCCACGTCGTAGGCTAGGCGGATTCCGGCGCCACCGGCCGTAGAACCGCCCGCTTCGAGCCCGAGCAGAGCATCGAGGATCTTGTCCTTGTCATCTCCTGACGTCGATGGAAGCACCAGGCCCGCTGCGCCGGCATAGACCACCAATGCCACCCGGTCCTCGGGCCGCAGCTCGTTCACCAGCATGCGAAACGCCGACTTGAGGAGGGGAAGCTTGTCCGGGCTCTGCATCGAACCGGAGACGTCGATCAGGAAGACCAGGTTGCTGGGTGGCAGGTCGTCCGTGTCCACCTGCAGACCCTGGATCCCGATGCGGACCAAGCGGTGGAGCGTGTTCCACGGGGCCCGGGCGACCTCGGTGGTGATCGCGAAGGGATGATCGTCCTCTGGCGCGGGGTAATCGTACCAGAAGTAGTTGATCATCTCTTCGATCCGTACCGCATCCACGGGTGGCCGCTGCCCCTGCGTGATGAAGCGACGGACGTTGCTGTAAGAAGCGCGGTCGACATCGATCGAGAAGGTGGACAGCGGGTTGGTGGAGACGGCCAGAAACGAATTCTCCCTGATATGATCGTAGCTCTCCGTGTTGAAGTTCGGATTGTAGCGCCCGGGCAACTGGTTGCGAAGCGCGTCCGCGACGACGAGACCGCCAACGGCCTTGCTGCGGGCCTGAAACTCGGCCTCTTGCAGTCTCTCTGGGGTTGCGGGGAGAGCGGCGGCCGGATCGGCATCTTGGCGCTGTTCCTCATCCTTGGGTGCCATGCGCGACGTCGTACAGGCGGTGTAGGCTATGGCGACGGCGGCGAGGATCACGAGTGTTGCGTTGACCTTCATGGTCAGCCTCCTGAGTGTTCGGACCCGGCGGGCTCGGCCCGGTTGGTGTTCTGTCACTTCCCAATCAGGAGACGTACGGGGCGCCGCCGGTTGCACACGATCGTCGGGGGCTCGCTCTTGGGGGCCGTGGCGGGGCCGCCGGTGGCGGGCGGTGCAATGTAGGCGTGTGCTCCTGCGGAGTGGTATTTGCGGACGAGTTGCATCAGTATGTACGGGACGCTGGATCCCGGACGCTGTTGGGATGTGGCCGTCGTCGGGGTGGCCCCGCGGGTGCTTCGGCGGCCCAGGACCGCGCCGCGCCGGCGCCGACGTGATCCTTCTGGAGGGGGATAGGTTGCCTCGCTACAAGGCCTGCGGCGGTGGTCTGGTCCGACGGGCGCTCAGGGCTATGGCTGTTGACGTCGGAGAGGTCATCGAACGGCGATGCTATGCCGTCGAGATCGTGGCAGCGAGCTCCGGCGTCCGCCTGCGGGTCGAGCGTCCCGAGCCGGTCGTCGCGCTGACGATGCGGGACGAACTCGATAATCGGTTGGATTTGCGCCGCCGAGAGGTCCGGCGCCCGCGTCCGGGCCAATTGTGGGGTTCGGGCCGTCCGCCAGTTTCGAGACCGAGTGGAGCTGGAGACGATGGGGGGCAAGGTGAGCGCCCGCTTCGTGGTGGGTGCCGATGGAGCTTTGAGCTCTGTCGCGCGGTCCAGCGCTCGGCAGGATAGCCGGCAGTTGATTCCGGCGCTCGAGTCGGAGGTGCACGTCAGCGATCGTCTGTTCGAGCGATTCAGGGGGGTGGCTCGCTTCGATATCGATTTGCTACCTCACGGCTATGGCTGGGTGTTTCCAAAGCGGGAACATCTTTCCATCGGACGTCGCCAGTTTCCGGCGCAGTCCGTTGGGTATGCACGCTCTGCTGGATTCCTATTTCGGGCGTATCGGCTTGGCCCCAATCGAGAAGCAGGAACGACGTGGTTTCGTGATTCCAGTAAGCCCGAGGCGCGATGGGCTCGCCAGCGGGCGTGTGTTGCTGGCCGGCGATGCCGCCGGCCTCGCCGATCCGATTACGGCTGAGGGCATCAGTTTCGCCGTGCTGAGTGAACGGGTCGCCGCGCGCGTCCTGTTGGAGACGCGACTCGATCCACGCGACGCGGAATCCCGCTACCCGAGAGAGCTGAGCGGTTTGTTGGACTGAGATGAAGCTGGCAGGCAGGCTTTCGCGATTGCTGTTTGCGCCAAGAGCGCTCCGATCTGCCATCGTCCGGTTGGCTGGACGGCGAATGGCGGAGTGTCTGGTCGACGTCTTCTGTGGGACGTGCACCTATCGCGGTCTAATCGCCGGGCTCGGTCTCGGTAGCCAGGAACGGAAGTGATCGAGGCATCGTGGAGCCTCTCGGTTGCCGCGTCCCGGTGCGGCAATATGATGATGCGATAGACGTGGCACTAACATGGCTCGGCGTTGGGGCAGGATGGAGGGCCTGACCACCTTGCGCTCGGCCGGCAAGACGACGAGGACGACGGGAGACATGAGGGCAGATGGCCAACACTCGATGCGTAAGTCGCTCCGCGGATTCATCGCGGTTTCGCGGCAGATCATGCATCTCGCCAGCGAAGGTAGCCCACGGGTCGAGTTCTTGCGGGAGATCTCGCGACTGCTGATTCAGTTCTCGGGTTGCGACGCCATCGAGCTTCGTCTGCGAGGTAGCGTTGAGTACCGAACGCGGGCGGTGGCCCGTCCGGAGTTTTCGTTTGTTTTCGAACCGTTGAGCGTCGGGGGCGCGGGCGAGAGCGAGATGCCCGTCGCAGTCAAAGGCACGTGGGGACGGCGGCAGATCATCCTGGATGAGTTGCCGGCGAGTCTAGATCCTGAAGCGCCGTGCTTCACCGCGCTCGGAAGTTATTGGACGGGGGACGTGGCGGAGATGTTGGCGGGTTTGCCGGTCGACGGCAACGTCAAATTCACGATCGATCCTGGCGTCGCATCGTTGGCGCTGATCCCGGTGGCCGTCGATGTGGGCGACTACGGTGTGCTTCGATTCGAGTCCGCGCGGCGCGACGCCTTCGCGGCGGACATGCTGGAAGGCTACGAGGCGGTGGCCGAGACTCTCGGACTGGCCATCGCACAGCGCCGAGCCCAGAGGGCGTTGCGCGAACGTGTGAAGGAGCTGTCGTGCCTCTACAGTATCGCGCGCGCTGTTGAGGACAAGTCGGTGGGCCCGGACCAAGCGATGGAGCGTATCGTGCAGCTATTGCCGCCGGCCTGGCAGTTCCCGGAGATCGCGGTGGCGCGTATCGCGCTCGACGGGCGCGAGTTCACGGCGGGTCACTTCGAGGACGCGCGCGTGCGGCAGCATGCGAGGATAGTCGTGGGCGGGAAACAGCGTGGTACGGTCGAGGTTGGATATGTCCGCGAGGTCACGGACGTCGTGAACGGACCGTTCCTACAGGAAGAGGAGCACCTGATCGCCGGAGCGGCCAGGGAGATCGGCGAGTTCCTCGAAAGGCGGGAAGCCGAGGCGGGGCAGTTGAAGCTCGAAGCGCAGCTGCGACATGCCGATCGGTTGGCCACGATCGGCCAGTTGGCCGCGGGTGTCGCCCACGAGATCAACGAGCCGTTGGGTAGCATCCTGGGCTTTGCGCAGCTGGCTCAGAAGAGTAGCGAGTTGCCTGAGAGCGCCGCGGGTGACTTGAAGAAGATCGTGGCGGCGTGCCTTCAGGCGCGCGAGATCGTCAACAAGTTGAAGCTGTTCGCGCGACAGGCTCCAATCCAGAAGACATCGATCCCTTTGGCTCGAGTCGTGGACGAATCGTTGGCTTTGGTCGAGACTCGGTGCGCCAATCAAGGCATCGAAGTCGTGAGACGGTTGGCGACCGGGGGATGCGAGGTTGTGGCGGACCCGGTCCAGCTGAAACAGGTCGTCGTCAATCTGGTTGTGAACGCGATACAAGCCATGCCGGACGGCGGCCAATTGACCGTCACGGCAGAATGCCACGACGGCTCGGCGACGATCGAAGTCGAAGATACCGGGACGGGAATGCCGGACGAGGTTGTGGACCAGATCTTCAATCCGTTCTTCACGACCAAGGAGGTGGGGCACGGAACCGGCCTCGGTCTCAGTGTGGCTCACGGGATCGTTTCTGCACATGAGGGTACAATCGAGGTCGAGACCGAATTAGGCCGGGGCTCGAAGTTCACGATCCGAATTCCATAGGAAGTCTAGTCAGGTCAGCGAAATCCACTGCGAACGGGGCTATGGGCAAGGATAGCGGGCGTATCTTGGTCGTCGATGACTCGGCGGACGCGCGGGAGGTGCTGCGGCGCAACCTTACTTCTGAAGGCTATGAAGTGATCACCGCCTCCAATGTGGCGGAAGCTGCTGAGACCCTCGATGTCACGTCCATCGACCTGGTTATCACTGACCTCAAGATGCCGAAGGTCGGGGGGCTCGACCTCATCAAGCATGTACGGGCGCGCTTTCGAGATGTGGGAATAATAATGGTCACCGGTTACGCCTCGATCGAGACGGCGGTGGCGGCCGTGAAGGAAGGCGCCGAGAACTACCTCCCGAAGCCGTTCACGGATTCCGAGTTGCTGTCCGTGGTCCGCGATGCGCTGGAAAAGGTCCGTTTCCAGCGCGCGGCGTTGACTCAGACAGCGGCGGAACCGACCCATTCGTATGGATTGGTCGGCGAGTCGGTGGCGATGCGTGCGGTCTATCGCGCCATGGATAAGGCGACTCCTGTCTCGGCGACGGTCCTGATATCCGGTGAGAGCGGAACCGGCAAAGAGTTGGTGGCCAGAGGCATTCACTACCAGGGACCTCGGGCCCGTGCGCCGTTCGTTCCCATCAACTGCGGCGGCATACCGGAGAGTCTGCTCGAGAGCGAGCTGTTCGGGCATGTCAAAGGCGCGTTCACCGGTGCGACCGAGTCGCGAGCCGGTTTCTTCCAGGTCGCTGACGGTGGCACGGTCTTCCTCGATGAGATCAGCGAGACCAGCCTGGCCATGCAGGTCAAACTGCTGCGAGTGCTTCAGGACGGAGAGATCCGTATGGTCGGGGGCAACAAGCCCCTGCATGTGGATGTTCGGGTCGTCGCAGCTACCAACAAGGACCTACTCGATCTGGTAGGGAGACAACTGTTTCGCGAGGACCTGTATTTTCGCATCAACGTGCTGAACATCGAAGTGCCTCCTCTGCGGGATAGGGATGACGACGTGCTTCTGCTGGCGCGCCACTTCATCACCAGAGCCTCTGAGGAGATCGGCAAGGAAGCACCGCGGTTCTCGGATGGCGTCTTGGA
>JASFMO010000203.1:0-6387 GCA_050117535.1 Gemmatimonadales bacterium
AGGGCTGACGCTGTCTTCCATCTCGCCGCCGCGGTGGGTGTGAGGCTGATCGTCGAGCAACCGGTCCGAACGATTGAAACCAACATCAAGGCGACCGAGATGGTGCTCGAACTGTCAGCGAAGAAACGGAAGCGTGTGCTCGTCGCGTCGACGTCCGAGGTGTACGGCAAGCAGAATGGGCAGCCGTTCGAGGAAGACAACGACCTGGTGCTGGGACCGACGAGTCGAGCGCGCTGGTGCTACGCAGCCTCGAAGATCATCGACGAGTTCTTGGCGTTGGCGTATGCCCGGGAACGGCATCTACCGGTGACCGTGCTTCGTCTCTTCAACACCATCGGTCCTCGACAGAGCGGCGACTACGGAATGGTGGTGCCACGCTTCGTCACTCAGGCGCTGCAGGGCAAGCCCATCACGGTCTACGGCGACGGCACCCAGCGTCGTTCGTTCACCTGGGTCGGGGATGTGGTCGAAGCGATGAGTGCGCTGATCCAGAACCCGGGCGCTGTAGGCGAGGTCTTCAATGTCGGACACGGCAAGGACATTTCGATCCTCGAACTGGCTAAGCTGGTCAAGGATCTGACCGACAGTCCGTCCGAGATCATCCTCGTCCCCTTCGAGAAAGCCTACAATCCGGATTTCGAGGACATGCCCCGCCGGATGCCCTCGATCGAGAAGATCGGGCGGCTGATCGGCTACCGCCCGACCAAGGATCTGACCGAGATCCTGATCGAGATCATCGGTTACATGCACGGCAAGCTCGAGGGCGAACCTGTCGAGGCCCTCGCCTCGAACGCCGCGTGATGGGTTCGCGTGGGCATGATCTGGACTTAGGAGACGGTGTGCTAGAGAGAGTCGCAGTCAGGAAGAAGATCCCGCCACGGTGCCTCGCCGGTTTCGAGGCTCGCAGATATCCCGCCGTGCAAAAGCGGTCGAAGTGACCGGTTCCATGTTGCGCCTGACCGATATCCACGTAACAGGGCGTGGAACCCGAAGGTCGCCAAAGGCGATAACCTGTTATTTGACAGTATCTTAGGCCGTTGACTGGCGTTACTCGAAAGGGCACGATTTGTGACATATGGGCCTCGGGTTGTTGCAGCACGGCCAGCGCGGTTGCGGCAGCAACGCCACTCGAACTGTTGCCGCGCGCACTCGAAAGACGCAGTGGCGACAGAAATTGCATAAGGGAGGAAAGAGACGTGTTGAGAACGCGAGTACTGAGGAATCACCCTCACAGCTCACGTCGGCCGGCGAAGGGGACCTTCGGGGTTCACCGAGTCGTGCTGGCATCGGTGTTCGTCGCGCTCGCCTGCCTGGGACCAGGCACGCCGTTCCTGTTGGCGCAGGCGCCGCAGACGTCGTCGAATTCTGAGGTCACGCCGGCGGCCAAAATGGCGCCGAGCATGACGGTGAGTCTCCGTACGGGCGATGCGGTTCGCCTGTATGTGTGGCGGCAGCCGGACCTCAGCGGGGAGTTCTTTGTGCTCCCCGACGGCTCGCTGGCGCATCCGCTGCTTAGGGACGCGAAGGTGGCCGGCCTACAGTTCCAGGATGCGATGGCGAGGATAAGGTCGGTGCTGCAGCGATACGATGCCGATCCTCAGTTCGTCGCCGAGCCGTTGGTGCGCATTACGGTTGGTGGTGAGGTGGCTCGCGGCGCGCGCTATTTCCTGCCACCGGAGACGGATATGGCTCAGGCCGTAGCGGAGGCCGGTGGCATCACGGATATGGGGCGTCGTGATCGCGTGAGGCTGTTCCGGGGTTCCGAGGCGCGTATTTACGACCTTGGCTCGGTGGAGGATGGGGCCGACCAGGTCTTGATCCAATCGGGCGACCAGATCCTGGTCGATCGGCGAAACACGACTGGCCGTGACATCGTGCAGCCGCTAGCCGCGGTAATCGGAGCCACGGCGTCGATCATCAGTCTCATACTCATAGCCGGTGGTAAGTAATACACTTTCGTACTCCAAGCGGGTGATTTGAATCATGTCTGAGTCTACGAATGGCATTCCAAGGCACCAGGCGTCGAATGGCGAGAGAAAGCAGTCGTCGGGCCGCTGGTTGGGAAGCGCGGATGGCATCTCCCACACCGTCGGATTCGGCGAGGTTTTCAGGATCGCAAAGCGACACGCCTGGATCGTTGTGGCCTCGACGGCTGTGTGTGTGGCCGCGGTCGCGTGGGTAGTAAGCCGCGAGGTCCCGAAGTATGAAGCGAGGGGGCTGGTCCGTCTCGCCGACACGCGTGAGGTCGTTACGGGGGGAATCGAGGCGCCGGATCGTGAGCCGCATCGGTTCTTGAACCCTGCTCTGACCCAAATCGAACTGTTTCAGAGTCGAGCGCTAATCGGCTCGGTCGTCGATTCGACCGGCGTTCGACTGCGGCCCGACTATCACGGGTTCGATGCGAGTCTTGTGACCGACATATCGGTCGATATCGCGGCGGCGGACGATTCGCTGCAGCTGTCGTTCAGCGATGCGGGCGTCGTGGCTCGCGGTGCGAGCGGCGAAGCGCGAGCCGATTACGGGCATCCGGTCGAGCTGGGCGGTGTCTCGTTCACGGTTACGGGACGCCCCGAGGTCGACGCTGCGGTATGGGTCGTCGAGCCGCGTGCGAAGGCGGTCGACCGGATCGTCGAGTCGCTGAGGGTCCGTCTTCCAGATCGTACGAACGTCGCGGTCATCAAGTTCACGGATGAGAATCCAGTTTTCGCGCGCGATGTAGTGAACCGGCTGACTACCGAGTTCCAGCTGTACGATGCCCACGTCTCCCAGCAACAGTCGCGTCGGCGCCGAGAATTCCTCGAGACCCAGCTGCAGAAGACCGATTCGATATTGAGGGTCAAGCAGTATTTGTTGAGTCGTCAGCGAGGCACCGTTGGCGTCTATAGCTCGGAGGAACTCGAAGCTCGGCGTCGAAATCGGATGGAGTTGGAGTTGCGGCGGGCGGAGCTCGAGACGGATCGTCGGGTTGGCCAATCGCTGCTGGCCCAACTCGATACGGCGGGTCCCGAGACGCGCAGTGCCACGCTCAGGGGGCTGATTTCCTCTCCTATAATTGCTGCCAATCCGGTCATTGGGAGCCTGCACCTCCAGCTGATGGAGTACGAGGTGGCGTATGACTCGCTGACCACCGGCGCCTGGCGTCGAGCCGAGTCGAATCCAGACGTCCAACGACAGGCGCAACTCATAACGGCGACAGAAGAGCAACTCGTCGCGACGATCCGCAACTACGTCGCGTCGCTGGACCCGCGGATCGAGGCGCTGGACGAACTACGCACGGTTACCGCCGGGGAGATGACTCTGATCAAAGATGTCGAGACCTTGGAGGCGCTGGCGGATCAGCTGCGGGACGAGTTGCAGCGCGCCCAGATGGCGGAAGCGGTGGAACTCGGCGAGGTCGAGATCGTCGACTACGCCGGACTGCCCTACGAGCCGATCGGGCAGATGAAGTTCGTCAAGCTGTTCCTCGGTCTGATGTTCGGCCTGGGAATCGGCGGAGGCATCGCGTTCTTGCGCGAGCAGGGCGATCGGGCCATCCGTCGGCGCGAGCAGCTCGAGCAGGCGCTCTCGGTGCCGTCACTGGCGATCATACCGCGGGTGTCTACGGCCAATGGCGGTGCCGATCGCTTCAATGCGATCTCGCGTTTCATCCCCCGGCTCGCTGGCGGGCGGCGGTCCGGGAACGGACAGGCGGAAGGGGAAGCCGAGGCGGAGACGAACGGCGACGCCGGTGGCGGTGAGACCGTTCCGCGGGCGATCGAGGAGAGGCTGGGTCGAGACTCCCGGAACCTGGTATCGATCTCGACGCGACCGTCGGTGGGTGCTGAGGCCTATCGTCTGTTGCGGACTCACCTGCTGTTTCACGGTCCCAACGACCGGCCGCTCAAGACGATCGTCGTCACCAGCCCCAGTCCCGAGGATGGCAAGACGCTGACGGCAGCCAACCTCGCGGGGACCTATGCCCGCGCGGGCGCGCGAGTCCTGCTCGTGGATGGCGACCTGTTCAAGGGTCGGATCAACGAAGTTTTCGATACGCCGCGCGAGCCCGGTGTGACGGATCTCCTGAAGGGCGAGAAGAACGTCGAGCAGGCGATTGTCAGTACGCATGTGCCTGGCCTTTCGGTCCTTCCGGCCGGAACCAAGCACGCCAATCCCGGGCGTTTCGTCAGTCCTGGCGCGGTGCGCCGCCTGTTCGATGATCTCTACGACGAGTACGACCTTATCGTCATTGACACGCCACCGGTCCTGGCTGTCTCGGACACGACTGTCGTGGCCGCGCTGGCCGATGGAGTGGTTCTGGTCGTGCGCGCAGGCAAGACCCCCCTCGAGGCCGCTCAGCACGCGCTCAGACAGTTGGAGAGGGCGGGGGCGCAGGTTGTTGGCTCCGTGCTGAACGACCCGACCGGCCATGGCGACACCTACCGTCGCTACCGGTATGAGTACACCGTCGAGTCGGCCTGACGGCGGCGGTGCCACCATGGGGGGAGGCAGGCGTGGAACTGAAGCTGTTGGGGAGCGGGGCGTGGCAACACGCCTTCGTCCCGGCTGATCGGACCGAAGCCCGGTGGGTCTATAAACTACCTGCCGCCTACGGCTACATCCTCCCCCTGCGGCCGCGGCTGGAGTTCTTCGCCCCGTCGAGCGCACCGAGGAAGGCCGCGCTTCTATTGCTCAAGGCGCCCGATCGACTCGCCGCTGCCCTCCATCGGTGGGGCGAGTCGCGCGGCGCGTCGGCGGCTTCGAGGTCGGTGGCAACGCTGGGCTACGGAGTGGCCGAGGCGATCTGCCTGGCGCGTGATGGCTGTCTCGCTGCTGTGCTGAGGCGGTCACGCCGGCGTCGCTTCCACGCAATGATCCAGCAGCTCCACTACCTGTCGCATCATGGCCTCGAAGACGTGCTGTTGCCGTACCGGGTTCTGTCAGAACTCGAAGCGACCCTGCGGCTCGATGAGCGGAGCTTGGCTTACCGAGGGCCGGCGATGATGCAGAGGAAGGCCCATTTCTTTCGCGGCGGTGCGCTCGATTTCTCAGCCTTCCAGTGGGGCGAGGTGGTGAGTGCACAGCAGCGGATGTGGCGCTGCGGGATGGCCTTTTCAGAGATCAACCAGATTCTCGGTCCGATGAACTGGGGATTGCTCGACGGGCGGGTGAGGTTAGCCGATACCAGCAACCTGACGAGCGATTATCGCTTTGCGCGGCGGCTGCTGGATGGTGCGGCGCTGGATGCGAAGGAGGAGGTGGTGATGGGTCGGCTGAAGCCGCCTGCGACGCCCGAGGTCGCAGCGGAGTACTTCCGGTTCGTGCGCAGCGAGATCAACCAGCAGCGCTTCGACGAGTTGTGGCGAGCTGATTTGAACAATGGACGACGGCGTGAGGGCCGAGTGAACTCGGTTGCCAGAGGGAGGTTACAGTCGGGACGAAACGTGGCGGTGAACGAGACGGCGCGATGAAGTCGTCAGGCTCCAGTCTTAGCGGGAGTGCCCTGGTCGGCATGCTGTGGATGGGCTGGGCGCAGGGGGCGTATGCCGTTCTGCAGATTCTCATCTTGGCCATCTTAGCGCGGCTCATCACGCCGGACGAGTTCGGCGTCATGAGCGCCGCGCTCGTGATCATCACGTTCTCGAAGATCTTCTACCAGTTGGGACTCGGCCCGGCGATCGTGCAACGCCCTCGCCTGGAGGAGCGACATCTGAGAACGGCGTTCTCGGCTTCGGTCGTCTTCGGGCTAACGCTCGGCGTGCTGGTTTGGCTCGCCGCCCCGCTCGTCGCCTCGTTCTTCCGAATGGCCGAACTGGAGCCGGTGCTGCGGGTGCTGAGCGGGATTTTCCCGCTACTGGGTTTGGGCCTCGTATCGGCATCTCAGATGGAGCGGGATCTGCGTTTTCGCTGGCTGGCGAATCGGGATGTGCTGACCTTCGCCTTCGGCTACGGCGTAGTCGGAGTGTTGGCGGCGCGGGCCGGCCTCGGGGTGTGGGCGCTGGTGTGTGCCCACTTCGGGCACACAATTCTGAGCTTGGCCACCTTGCTGATCGTGCGTCCGCCCAGGGGCGTGGGTTTCGAGTGGCGCGCGTTCAAGGAACTGGCCTATTTCGGCGGCGGACACACTCTGGCGCGCTTTGGCAACTTCCTGGCTCACCAGGGAGACAACATAGTCGTCGGGCGCTGGCTAGGCCCACAGGCGCTGGGCTTCTATGGGCGAGCTTACCAGCTGATGGCGACGCCTGCTTCGTTGTTCGCTGGCGTTCTGGACAAGGTACTCTTCCCGACCATGTCCAAAGTGCAGGACGATGTTCGTCGGCTGGCCTCCGCCTATACGAGGGCCATCGCGCTCGTGGCGCTGGTCACTCTACCGGCAGCGGTGTTCCTCTGCGTCCTGGCTCCGGAGATCGT
>JASFMO010000204.1:0-6386 GCA_050117535.1 Gemmatimonadales bacterium
CCGCCCAGGCGACCGCCTCGAGGGGGCGAATCGCGACGGCGATTCCCAAGGCGGCCCCGGCCACGGCGATCCACCGGCCTCCGGCTCGATCGACCACCAGCCGAGTGAGCGCATAGAAGGCCAGCGCCAGAAACAGCCCGGCCGTGACATGATTCATGTAGCTGCCGCTCATCAGCAGCACGAACGGCGATAGCGCGTAGAGCGCCGTCGCCAGTCGCCCGGTCCGTTCGCCGAGCAGACGACGCGAGATGCCGAAAACCAGAAGGACCGTACCGCCAAAGGCGAGCGGATTCACCAGCCACGGAACCCCCAGCCAGAGGCCCAAGGCGAGGAAGGCGGGATGGCCCGGAGGATACTGGGCAAACCAGCGTCCCTCGTGTTCGACGAGGTACTGCCCGATGAAGAACTCGGGGCGTTCGGGAGCTGGTGCGCTCAGCTGACCCGCAGCGAAGATCCGCGCCTGGAACAACTGCGCCATCGTGTCCAGGATGTGCGGGCTGCGCTCGAATGCCAGCACCGAGACGAGCGCGGCGATCGTCGCGGCGGCGAGCGCGAAGCTGGCCCCGAAAGTGTGGCCCGAGCCTCCGGACAGCGACGCGAGGCGCGACTCGACGGCTCTGTCCAGTCGATCACCCAGCGCCAGTTTGGCCGCCAAGGCCAAGAGTAACAGCGAACTTCCCCAGACGAGCCAGCGCCGCGCCGCCGCGTGGAATAGCAGGGCATCGGCTTGGCGGCCTGCCCCCAGCCACGTCGACCATGGCAAGAAGGTGATGATCGCCATAGCGATCGCCACCAGGGCGTAGCCGACGGTCGGCCGGATGCGGTTCTCGTTCTTCTTCATCCGAAGGCTTCACCGTCGCCCGGGGGTCGGTTCGTTCGCGTCCCGAGTCGGCGTCGGACGCTCGACAGTCAGACGCAGCAGTCGCGGCTTCGATCCGAAGTCGCTCGAGGTCCGCGTGTACCGGAAGAGCTCGCGTTCCGGGTAACGGTCTATCAGTCTACCGTTCAACTCCGGCCCGAGATCGCGAGCATAGACGACCCCATCGCGAAGCCAGGGATCGTTGCGCCACATCAGTGTTTCGTAGACCGTGTAGCCGGCAACGTCCCTCTCGACCTCCCGAACACAGGGCGGAGGTAGGGTGCGGGTGGTGTCGACACGCACGCTCGGATCGGCCAGTACATCTCTCGCCACGGGCAGCGCTCGTTCACGCAACGAGTCGAGACGCGACTCGAGCTGAAGCGCCACGTCACTCGGATCCCGCTCCGCCGCCAGAGAGTCCGCTTCGTCGAGCGCCAGTTGGATGCGGCAACCATCCACCGTACGGAAGATTTCTTCGATATCCGGTGCCGGTACGCCCCAAGCACTGAGACGTGCGACCAGACGGCTGCCCCAGCCCACCTTGACGAAGACGAGCGCGTCCTCGAGACCGAGAGCCGCTACCTCCCGCTCGGGATGCAGCTTCATGTCAACCGAAACGCCCGAGACCAATCCCGCCTGCGCGGGAAAGCTCAGAGCCAGGAAATAGAGAACGCCCGCGGGCAGCGCGACCCGCAGCGCGCTTCGCCAGCGCCCCAGGGCACGGTCGAGCGCGGCGACGCCCATCGCGCTGAGGAGGATGCAGGGAACGAGCGAGGCGTGTAAGAAGCGCGGTCCCAGGAAGTCATCCCGATGCCAATAGAAGAAGTACGCTACGGGGGCCGCCAATAGAAGCGCCCCGAGCAGACCGGCCGTCCTCCGGCCTCCCCGGCCAAAGGCAGCCAGCGCCAGTGCGGCCACGACGAACACGAGCGACGGGAACGGCCAGCCCGACAACACAAGATTCAGGCGTTGGAAGTCTACCGCCGTGTTGGCCAGCGCCTCGAGCGGCGTAAAGGGAAGGCCCCAAGGATCGGTATGAAAGCCCAACCCGTGGCCCTCTCCCCAAAGCAGCGTGTAGCCGAATCGAAGCGGGTGTCCGGTCGTCAGCGTGTTATACGTGAGTAGCGGGATCAGTCCGACCGCACAGACCGCCCCGGCGGCGAAAGCCCGCCGCCAGCCGCCGCGGCCGAGAAGCCAGAGACCCAACACGAGGGCCCACGCTGCCGACTCGAGCGGGCGGATCGTGGCCGCGGCCGCGAGGGCGAGTCCCACCGTGGCCGGCCACCGGGAGCCGCTGCCGGGGTCCGGCGATCTCACGGCGGCGTAGAGCGCCAAGGTGAGAAAGAACCCAGTCGTCACGTGGTTCATGTAGCTGGCGCTCATGAACAGCGCGAACGGCGAGATCAAGTACAGTGCGGCCGCCAGTCGCGCGCCTCCTTCGGTCATGACGCGTCGCGCGACCAAGTAGACGAGTATGAGCGTACACGCCGCGAACAGTGGGTTGATCAGCCAGGGCAGTCCCGCCAGCACGCCGAGCGCCAACAACGCCGGATGCCCGGGCGGGTACTGGGAGAACCACTCGCCCCCCCGCGCTACGATGTGCTGCGCAATGAAGAACTCCAACCGGTCCGGGGCCGGCGCCGTCAGGCTGCCATTGGCGAAGATCCGTGCCTGAAACAACTGCGCGATCGTGTCGACGAGATGCGGGTTGCGGGTGAACAACAAGTCCGAGAGGAAGAAGCCCGCCACAAACAAGGTCAGGCCCAGCAACGATGCGTAGGCCCAAACCGGGATACTGATGACTTTCTCCGCGAACCGGCCCCAGCGCTCATCGAGTTGTTTCCCCAGGACCACGGCGGCGATGACCGAGAGGACGATGATCGACCCGCCCCACATGATCCACTCGACAACGGTCGCGCGGTACGCGATGGTCTCACTCTGGCGGGCGAATCCCAGCCAGTCCGCCCACGGAAGCGCCGCGAGCAGCACCACCAGCCCCGCGACGGCCAACAGAGCCGCCGAGGCGAGCCGACGAGGCTCACGAGACTTCACCTCGGACACCTGACTCACGAGCCGGCCCTCACCTCTCCTCCCCGAGGTCGAGCAACGCCGTCGGATATCCGGCGATCAAGGGCGCCCTATCGAGTCGCATAGGCGGATGCTCGTGCTGTCCATCCGCCGGGACAATCTCGCGGAGCGCGTCGGCGAGTTCATGGCCGATGGTGATAACGAGGTACGGCGCTTCCATTCTCAGCGGGTTATGGCCGACGGGCGCGAGCAACATGTGTTCGACGCCGATCCGACTGCAGTAGTGGGCGACGGCATCCAGCGACTCGGCGGGCATCGGGCGCCAATCCCAACCGGCCCAGTAGGCGACCCGCGGGTGCCAGTGCATGAACCGGTCGACTTCGGGAAAAGCGGCAGCTAGATCCTCCGCCACTTCACGGTCAGCCTCGGCGGCAACCTTGAGCTGGGTGGCGTACTCGCCGACCGAGCGGTAGACCACGATGGCGAGACTGGCGGCGATGAGTAGCGAGACGGCGAGTCGAGTCGCCAGCCAGCGCCGTGAGCCGCATAGGTTCACGAGAAGATCGATCCCGTAGGCCGCCCACAACGCCAGAGCCGGCAAAAGGAACAGGAAGAAGCGCGGGAGCACCGCCAGGTAGAAGCCGATGATCAAGCTGGTGGCCAACCCCGCCACGACGAATGCCGGGACGTCATGCCGGCGCGCCCCAACCAAGCCGAGCACTGCGAATGGAAGGAACAGAGGACCGCACAACGTCCAGAGCATGTAGAAGAAGTTCAGCAAGCGGTTGGCCAGTCGTGCCGGCCAGGCACGAGACACGGGTGTCCCAGCCCCGGCGACCAAGGCGAACCGGCCGAGCTGGACATCGCGATCGACATCGTTCGGCGTGCCCCAGTAGGGGTTGAGGAGATGGGTATGCTCGTGGTCCATCCGATACCAGGTGAAGACGTAGTTGGTGAGATTCCGCTCATCGCGAAAGACCTCCTGCAACGTCTCGGCGGTGGGGCTCATGACCGCCGTCTGACCGCTGACGATCCAACTGCCGGTGACACGGTGCAGGTAGCTCAACTGCGGCACCGCGACGGCCAGGAAGCCCGCCGCCGCCAGACCGGCCACCGCGCTCGCGCGTCGGAGAGGTTCGCGACGTCGCAGAGCCTGGAGGCCGCGAACGATCGCATAGACCGCGCCGAAGACGACGGCCTCCGCTCGCGCCATGTAGGCCAGCGCCAGCAATCCGCCCGCGGCCGCCGCCAGCAGAAGCCCCGTGGCACCGCGCCGCCGCAGCGCAGTCTCACCGACGGCCAGCGCCGAGAACAGAAGCGACAGGTAGATCGGTTCGCTGCCCGCATACATGTGAGACCACATAGGTCCGTACTTCGGCGCCACATCGATCAGCGCCGGCCAGACCACGAGCAACGTCACCGCCAGCCTCGCAACGCGCGGCCCGGCGCTGGGACGGAGCAACGACCACACGGGCACGAGCAGCAGCGCCCCCGCTAGCGCCGACAGCATCCGCTGAGCGGTGAGCAGCTCGAGGCCGAGCGATTTCGCCAGGCCGGCCGTCAGCGCCGGGACCAATGGGCCCAAAGCCGTGTGGGGCAACCCGTTCAGGAGTGGGGCGCCGTTCTCGAGCAGACTCCGCGCGAGAAGCAGGTACATCGCCTCGTCGTAATCGAGGTAGTCGCCGCGGAGCCAGAAGAGCACCGTCCGAACGGCAAGGGCCGCCAGGACCGCGCCGGCAAGCCAGGGCGCGAAGAGGCGCTCCCGATCCGCGGCGTGCGGCTCGCGCCGCGCCAGGTCGGCGGGATCGCTACCGGTTTCCAAGGCGCGGCGGTCGGCGGCTTGGGTCCGTTACGGCAAGGCTAGGCGCTGACGGGCCGTTCACGAACCATCGGAATCGAAGCGCGCCAACTTGCGGTAGAGCGTGGACGGGTCTATTCCGAGCACCTCCGCCGCTCTCGTCTTGTTGCCGCCCTCTGTCCTCAGCACCCATTCGATATAGGCGCGCTCGATGACCTCCAGGGTGGGATTCGCCGGCGGTTCGTCGTGCACCAACGGCGTCGGCTGCCGCTCGATCACGCGGCTGGGCAACGCATCGCGGCCGATCACCTCGCCATCGACCATCGCAACGGCCCGCTCGAGCGCGTTCTCCAGCTCGCGCACGTTGCCCGGCCAATCGTACTCGAGCAACGCCTCGAGCGCTTCTTCCGTCAGCCGTTTCGGCTCGCTGTTTCTTCGTTCGGCGAAGCGCCTCAGGAAGTTTTCCGCCAGCAACGAGATATCGTCCCGGCGATCGAGGAGCGGCGGCAGTTGAATCGCGATGACGTTCAGGCGATAGAACAGGTCGCTGCGGAAGGTACCGTGTCGGATCTTTTCCTCGAGGTCCGCATTGGTCGCCGCAATGATGCGGACGTCCACCTGCACAGGCTCGGTCGCACCGACGGGAATTACTTCGTGCTGCTGAAGCACGTGCAGCAGCCTCACCTGCGTCGCCGGGACCATTTCGCCGACTTCATCTAAAAACAGCGTCCCACCATTGGCCGCAACGAACAGGCCCTGCTTGTCACGCAGAGCACCGGTGAAGCTGCCCCTCACGTGGCCGAACAGCTCGGACTCCAGCAAGCTCTCGGGCAGCGCACCGCAGTTGATGCTCAGGAACGACCCATCCGAGCGGTCGGACAACTCATGAATGTAGCGCGCCAGCACCTCCTTACCTGTACCGCTTTCGCCCTGCACCAGCACCGTCGACTCGGTCTGCGCGACGGTCTCCGCTACGCTCAGGGCCTCTATAAAACTACGCGACTTGCCCACCGGCCGAGCGCTGGCATAGCGGTCGCGCCGCTTGATCTCGCGTTTGAGGGTGCGGTTCTCGGAGGAGACCCGACCGAAATCCACCGCTTTCGAGAGGATCGCCAGCAACTCGTCATTGGTGAACGGCTTCTGGACGTAGTAGAACGCGCCCTGGTTGACCGCCTGGATGGCCGACTGCAGTGATGCCTGCGCCGTCATCAACACGACCGGCACATCGGGGTGTCGATTTCGGGCCTCCGTCAGCACATCGATGCCACTCACCTTCGGCATTCTGATGTCGGTCAGCACGACGTCCGGTTTGTCAGCCAGTCGATCGATGGCCTCGACACCGGAGAGCGCCGAGATCACGTTGAAGCCCTCCCGCCTCAGCAAGACACTCAACGTTTCGACGAGGGACTCTTCGTCGTCGACCACCAAGATGCGCGGCTTCGTTGTCGCCACTCCTAGCCCTCCGCTACGGCTTCCGCTGCCGCATGCTTTCCGGTCGGCAAGCAGATGGTGAATTGTGTTCCTTTGTCGCTCGAAGACACGAGAATGGTCCCGTGATGCTCCTGGACGGCGCGGTGAACGATGGCCAGGCCCAGGCCTGTACCGCCGTGCCGCTTGCTGAAGAAGGGATCGAAGATTCGCTTCAGGTCGTCCTGATCGATACCCGGGCCGCTGTCCGTGACCCTCAGCAGAACACCCTCC
>JASFMO010000205.1:0-6375 GCA_050117535.1 Gemmatimonadales bacterium
ACGCCGACGTAGACGATGTTCGGGTTCGATTCGAGGGCCTCGATGTCGGCGATCCGTCCGCTCATCCCGGCCGGCCCGATCGAGCGGGCCTCCATCCCGGCCAGCAGTTCCGGGTCGATCTGCGCCTGGAGCGGTTCAGCCAGCGTGATCGCCAACAGCGCAGCGGAACTTACAGTAATGAGACGACCGAGCATTGCGGGCCTCCACAGGTTATGAGATTGGGGATTGTCTGAGGGGCAAGCGGCAAACTAGCGAGCGCGAACCGCAGAGGCCAGCTAGCGGTAGCCGGCGGCCTGCAGGTTGAACAGTTCGGCGTACAGTCCGTCCTCGGCCAACAGCCCGTCGTGGCTCCCCTGCTCGACGATCTCGCCGTGCTTGAGGACCACGATGTGCTCGGCCACTCGCACGGTGGAGAAGCGATGTGAGATGATCACCGCCATCTTTCCCTGCGTCAGCTCCGAGAACCGCACGAACACCTCGTACTCGGCCCTCGCGTCCAAAGCCGCCGTGGGCTCGTCGAGGATCAACACCTGCGCATCGCGCAGGTAGGCGCGCGCCAGCGCTACCTTCTGCCACTCACCGCCCGAGAGTTCGACCCCGCCCTCGAAGCGCCGGCCGATCTGTTGTTCGTAACCGCCGGCCAGGCGATGCGCCACGTCGTCGGCCAGACTGCGGCGCGCCGCATCCTCGACCCGGGCTCTGTCTTCAGCGGCCGCGATCTCGCTCACCGCGATGTTCTCGCGCAGGAGGAGTTCGTAGCGAACGAAATCCTGGAAGATGACGCCGATGTTGCGCTGCAAGTCCTGGACGTCGTAGTCGCGCAGATCGACTCCGTCCAACAGGATCCGACCTTCGTCCGGGTCGTACAGCCGCGACAGCAACTTGACCAGAGTCGTCTTGCCGGCTCCGTTCTCGCCGACCAGTGCGACACGCTCATGCGGCGTGAACTCGAGCGATATGTGACGCAGAGCCCATTGGTCAGATCCCGGGTATCGGAAGCCGACATCCTCGAAGACGAAGCCGTGCTGGATGGGCCGCGCCACGCTTCGCGCGTCGGGTCGTGAAGCAATCTGCGGCCGCAGTTCGAAGAACGTGAACAGGTCGCGTAGATAGAGACTCTGTTCGTAGACCCGCGACAGCGAAAGCAGTATTCGCTGGGTCAATCCCTGGCTCTGGCGAAACGAGCCCGTCAGGAAGGTGAGCACACCGATCGTGAAGACCCCGGCGGGCGACTGATAGCCGATGACCGTCAGATAGATGATGACACCGTACGCCCCGTAGAGCCCCAGCGCCGCGATCAATGCTAATCCTGTGGATACGAGGCTGCGCCTCAACGCCAGCTTGCGGTTCGCCTCATAGAACTCATGGGCCAGACTGGCGTAACGATCGACGAGGAAACCGGAGAGACCGAATAGCTTGGTTTCCTTCGCCGTTTGGTCGCTGGCCCCGACGAACCTCAGGTAGTCCAGCATCCTCCGCTCCGGCGTCCAGCGGTAGAGCAGCGAATATTCCAGCGAGGCGAAGCGGGTCTCGCCCAAGAAGGACGGGATGACGGCGACCACCAGCAGGATCAGAAGCCACGGAACATAGACCAACAACGCTAGCGTCAACGTGAGCAGCGTGATCACGTTCTGCAGCATTTCGAGCAGCATGGCCAGCAGGCCGATGCGGCGCACCGTCGATCGACGGGCTCGCTCCAGGTGATCGTAGGTGCCGGGATCCTCGAACTGCGCCAGGTCGAGCGTCGACGCGTGCTGCATCAGCCGCACGCTGACGTTGTTCGAGAACAAGTCGCCCAGCAGGCTCTCCAGCAACGCCGAGAGGCGGGCCAACATCTCGCCACCCACGGTGATCAGCAACTCCAACGCCACCAGCATGGCCAGGTAACGCCAGGCGACCGGAGCACCGGACGTCATCGCCGTGATGCCGGCGACGACACCGTCGATAATCAGCTTGCCGACCCAGAGCTGCGCCACGGGGACGAACGACCGCACGACGCGCAGTAGGATGATGCCGATCGTGTAGCGCGGCTCGGTCTCGAAGACCAGCTTCAGGAGCGCCGGCGCATAGCGGAGCGCCGCCGCCCGGTCGCGCCAGCTGGGCGTCTCGTTCTCAGCAAGCGGCGACCGCCGGCTACCGGGCGCGTGCGATGTGATCACCCGTTCGGCCCCTGGAGACCGCTAGAGAGGCCGCGCTGCAGCAGCCGCCCGCTGCCGGGTTCGGCCAAGATGCGGCCGTCTTCATAGACCACTGCGCCGCGCCGGATCGTCAGCACAGGCCAGCCCGTCACCTCCCAACCCTCGAACAGCGAGAAGCCCGCTTTGGAGACGAGCCCGGCACGGTCAATCGTACGGCTGACGCTGGGATCCCATAGAGCGAGATCGGCATCGGATCCGACCGCGATGGTGCCCTTGCGTGGGTAGAGACCGAACAGCTTGGCCGCGTTGGTCGACGTCAGCTCGACGAATCGCTCTAAGGAAATGCGACCCTCCACGACGCCCTCGGAGTACAGCACGGGAAGCATCTCCTGCAGGTTGGGGACCCCGGGACGCAGGTTCTCGATGCTGAGCGATGGGTCGAGCTTCTGCTCGCGGCTCCAGCCCACCGTGTCCGAGCCGACCACGTGGATGGTGCCATCTTCGATGCCACCCCACAGCGCCTCCACGTCTTCAGCCAGTCGCAGCGGCGGCTGACCAACGTAGAGCGCCCCCTCAGGCTCGAGATAGCGCTCCCGCGTGAGGTGCAGATACAGGGGCCGCGTCTCGACGTAGACCGGCAGACCACGTCCTTGTGCCTCGCGGCACACAGCCAACGGTTCCGCCGCCGATAGGTGGACCACGTAGATCGGCGCGCCTGTGGTCTCGCCGTACGCGATGGCCCGACGCGTGGCGATCGTTTCTGACAATACGGGCCGGCTGTCGGCGTAGTGCAGCAGCGAGGACTTGCCGGCCGCCACGAGAGCGTCGGTGGCCTCGGCGATGATGGCGGGATCCTCGCAGTGCACGACACACATCAAGCCAGCCGAGCCCGCCTGTCGCATCACCCGGACGTACTCGCGCAGGTTCCGGTCGAAACTGGGGATGACCATGAAGATCTTCACGCTGCTGTGCCCCGCCTCGGCCAGCGCTCGGATCGCCGCCTCGTCCAGCTCGCTGGGATCGAGCAGAACCGGGTGGAGAAAAATGTCGGCGGTCGCCATCCGACGGACGAACTCCTCGTCGCGAGCCAGCGCGTCCTGGACCGTCTGGCCTCTTCCCGGGACCGTCATGTTGCCAATGGTCGTGATGCCGCCGGATAGCGCCGCCCGCGACCCGCTGGTCAGATCATCGGCAAAGCGATACTCCGCCGGCCCACCCTCGGCCTGGGTCAGGTGGGCGTGCGGGTCGATGCCACCCGGCAACACCAGCAAACCGCCGGCATCGATCACCCGCTCGCCGGCCGTCTCCAGGTTCGGCCCCACCTCGGCGATGCTTCCGTCCCGCACGCGGATGTCCGCTTCGAGCCGTCCTCCCGCCATGACCACCGCGCCGCTACGGATCAGCAGGCCGTTTGATCTCGGCCCCGTTCCGGCGGTGGCGTGCGAAGCCCGCGTGCCGGACGCCGCCAGCGCCGCCGCACCGAGACCCGCGCTATAGATGAAATCTCGTCGTGACATAACCATACTGACCCAGCCTCAAGATGCGGCGCTGGACCAACGCCAGCAATCCGAGGTGCCAGTTGAGGCCCCGCCATCGCGTTTGGCAGGATGTCGAACGCAGCCAGCCACTGGCCCGACGGCGGACTCCAGTCTGGCGGGGGGCCGGACTACGCATAAAGTGGATAGAGCATCGCGCGCATCTGACACCGCCAGGAGGTTGATATGTTCAGCATCCGTCCGATCATGTTGCTCGGAGCCGCGCCCCTGCTGGCAGGTTTTGCCACTGTGGCACTCCGTACCACGTCCTGTGATTCGGAGACGGCGACGACCCCGACGGCGATCGCAGCGACTTTTTACGCCTGGATCAGGATTGGCGGCATCGAAGGGGAGGCGACGAAAAGGGGGCACGAGCGCTGGATACAGGTGCTCGGTTTCAGCTGGGGCTTGGCGGCAGGACAGACGGGCGGCCGCAATGCCGCGGCCCGACCGACGTTTCACCCACTAACCATCGAGAAATATCTCGACAAGTCCAGTCCACACCTGGCAGCCGCATCCGCAGAAGGCAGAGTGATCCCGGAGGCCGAGCTCGTCTTCTATGGACCCGCAGGAACAAGCAGCCCGCCGTTGGGAATTGTCAGGCTCACAAATGTGCAGGTCGCGGAGGTCCGCGCCGAGCGCCTGGACGCGGCCAGCACCGAGAGGCCAATCGAAGTTGTCGGGCTTCGCTTCGGCACGATCGAGTGGCAGTACAACGAGATCGATCCTGTTAGCCGCCAGACCCGATCCACCGCGAAGACCGGCTGGAACGCCGAGGCCAACCGCGCCATGTAGCCTTCGATCCCGCATCACTCCGGGTCCAAGCGGGTCGAGCCGACGATACTAGTGCCGGGTCGCCTTGCAGATCTGACTTGTACGGCGAGCCCACGGGGAAAAACCTGGAGTGGTGTTGACAAAAATGAGGCCGGGCGAGCGCGACGCCGTTGGCGCCACTGCGCGCTCGCCCAAGCCACTGGGAAGTGTACAGTACTACAGCGGGGGTCTAGTTCGGAAGCACCTCAGCCACCGTCCAGGGCCAGACGCCCGTGTTGATTATCGCCAACCGGAACGCCTCTTCACCAGCATCCGGGGCGAGGGCACCAATCGCGACCGCGTAGGCACGTAGACCGGCGGCCGTCGTCACGCCAAAGGTGGCAACGGGATTCGCGTCACCCGTGGGTGCCACGCCGAGCGTCAGGGAAGCCGCTGGAATCGACTCGCCCGCGTCGGGCTTACCGGCCGGATACACCAGGTTCTCGAACACAACGGCGTCGATCGCACCACCGCTCACCGTGCCGATGTCCACAGCCGGGGCGTCGGGCGAAGCGTGGATCGCCTGAATACGGGCGCTGCTCTCGTCGGTCAGGTCGAAAGCATCGCGGAACGCGACCAAGTTGAACGCCTGCTCACCGGCACCATCGGGGGCCAGGAAGCCCGAGGCGATGGCCAGGTAGCGCTCGCCCCCGTTCAGGTTCGGCGTGAGGAACGACGCCGCTGGATCACCCGCCGGACGATCGGAGCCCGGAGACGTCGGGAAGAAGTCCAACGTGTAGCTTCCCGGCGGAACCTGAATGCCACCAGACAGATCGGCAAAGGCCAGGTTATTTACGAGCTCGGTGTCTCCGGCGAAAATGTCCACCGCCGGTGCGTCAGGACCGCCATGAAGGGCGTAGACCGTCGGGTTTTGACGGATCACGCCGATGGCGCCACCCGGATTGGCCGCGACAGCCAACAACGCGAAGCCAGCCTCCTCGCGGGGCAGCAACTGCAGCGAGCCCACAGCGATCACGAACAACTCACCACCGTCCGGAAGTTCCGGCGTGGTGAAGGCCGTCACACGCGCCAGCGGCGTACCGGCCCAGATACCGATCTGCAGAGCGGTGCCCGAAGGCAGCTCGACGCCCGCAACACCCGTATCTTCGAAGCGCGCCAAAGCGGCGACTTCGGGCGTGCCATCGTTAGCGACGTCAATCGCCACGGTCGGAGCGTCAGGCGAAGCGTGCACGACACGGACGCGAGCCGTGCCGGCCCCCGCCGACGTGAATTCTTCAAACAGCGGGAGGATACGGAATTCGTCGGCGACGTCGTTCGACCCGAGGAAACCGGTGGCGAGCGCTGTCACGATGTCGTTTTCCGACAGCGTCAGATCACCCGTCTCGTAGACCGGCATGGTCGACGCAGCGGAGCCTGCCGCACGCAGCTGGATGTTGTAGGTGCCCTCAGGAATGTCCAGATACCCGGTGACCTCTCCATACGCAAGATCCTCAACCAACGGCGTCGTGCCATCATTGGCGTACACGTCAACGGCCGGAGCGTCCGGCGAAGCGTGGATCGCCCGGAGCAGGACGGTATTAGTGATCGGCGGCGTCGGCCCCGTGTTATCGTCATCGTCATCGCAGGCAGCGACGACCAGGACCAGCGCCATGAGCGCGGTTGTCAAGAACATAGGTTTGCGATTCATCTTACATTTTCTCCTCATTTGGCTTGGAATTCGCGGCGCCGACAGGGCCACCGCCAACAACACACCGAGAATTCTATACAGGAAGGACGAGCTTGTCAAGGCTTTGTATTAAAAATAAGATAGACGAAACATGTACAAAAATCTGACGGCACCGCAACCGGCGCGCTCCAGCAGGCTCTGCGAAGGTTTTGCCGCTATCTTTGTAACGGTATGACTAATCCACGATACGAGGAGAGCCCAA
>JASFMO010000206.1:0-6370 GCA_050117535.1 Gemmatimonadales bacterium
CTCGCGATCGCGACGACCGCCACTACGTGCGTGTGGCGCGGCTCTCGACGGTGCTGTTGATCATCCTCGCGGCTTTGGTGTCCCTCTGGCTGGAAAACGCGTTACAGGCGTTTCAGATCCTGCTGCAGATCGGCGCCGGGACGGGGCTGATCTTTCTGCTGCGCTGGTTCTGGTGGCGGATCAACGCCTGGAGCGAGTTGGCGGCCATGCTCATCTCGTTCGTGGTTGCCGTATACCTGCAATTCGTTCATCAGGCGCTGGGCTTCGAGCCGTTGCATCCGTCGCTGATGCTCGTGCTGGGCGTTGTGATCACGACGGCGGGCTGGCTGTCGGTGACGCTGGTCACCCCGGCCACCGATGGCGCGACGCTGCAGGCGTTCTACGATCGGATCCGGCCCTTCAACGCCGGATGGAAGGCGGCGGTCCGCACGGTCCCGACGGAAGGCCGGTTCACGGCGGCGTTGCTGTCCTGGGTCTTGGGCTGTGCGGTCGTCTATGCGGCGCTGTTCGGCACCGGCTACTTCCTCTACGGCAGGCCGCGTCTGGGCGCCACGTTTATGGTCGTGGTCGTTTTGGCGGCGGCGGGAGTTTTCAGGAATTTGCGGCGTGTCGGGTTCGAGTAGTCGCTATCGCGACAGGTGCCTGCCGATGTGCTCGAGACCTTGCTGCTCGGCAGTTTTTGCGGTCTTGAGGTTGGTCGCCAAGGAGCGAAGCAGTTCGGCGTCCGGCGTCCGTGTTCCGGGAAAGGTTTCCCAGATCGGTCGTAACGACGCGGCTGCGCGGCCGTAGGCCTGCGAAGCATGGCGGAGGTCACTCCCGCCATCGGTGATCGCCTGCAAGTACTCTCGGGCGTAGCAGCGGGCCGAGTAGTAGTGCCGGGCATAGTAGGACGCATGATCCGGCAGATCGGGCGGAATCTTGGGAGCCTTCCCCGCTTCGACCAGAAGGGCCCAACGTTCGAACAACGTTGCCCAAAGATCATAGCCGGCGAGACCGTTCTGGTACGCCGGCCGTTCGGTCCACTCCTTCCCCTCGGCGTGAGCGATGGCAGCCGTTAGAGAGTTGCGAACAGCCTGGTCGTGGGACCTATGGTTTGGCTCCCCCGGGATAACCACCGATAGGACGTCGATGCCGCTACGGCCGAGCTTGTCGTAACGAAGCGACGATGGCCGACCCTGGTATGTCAGCGTTGCATAGGTGCGCGTCGCCTCGTCGTAGCCGATGACCAGCCCCCACTCGACATCGAAGACGTCCCAGACAATGGCCGGTGTTCCCTCGTCGATGGCGGTCAGGATCGCGTCGTGAGCCTCGGCGCGCCGCTGTTCTTCCTGGTCCTCTTCACCCCAGAGCCGCGCGATGTGGTCGCAAGCGTACCCGGCCTGCTCTACCGCCTCGGGTAGGTCCTTGGGCCAGCTGAAGATGCTCATGGCGCTCGGACACATGACTTCCGAGACATTGATCCTGAAGGCGAAGCCGCTGCTCCCCATCAGCCAGACGGGGTCGACGTTGCCGTGCAAGTAGTGGAGCGCTGTTGCGAGACTGGCCATGTACGAATGGCAGATTCCGGGTTCGCTGCGCGCTCGCGCCGCTTCATCTGTGTACCACGCAATACCATCGAGTCTGTTCTGCCGCATCTCTTGCTCCGCCTCTTCAACCTGGAAGGGTGTTTGCCCTTCAGTCGGCGTAGGCTGCGTCCATCACCTCGAGGGCGAATCGCGCCGAAACGGTTGCCGGTCCGCCGCCCATCTCGATTGCGACCTCCATGGCCTCGAGCACTTCCTGTCGTGTGGCGCCGGCTTGCTTGGCTTGCTCGATGTGCCACTGCATGCAGGACTCGCAGTCGATGACGACGGATATTCCTGTGGCGATCAGTTCCTTGACGTTGCGGGGCAGGGCGCCGTCGCGAAAGGCGGCTTGCTCCATAGCGAGAAAGGCCTTGTAGACAGCGGAATCGAGCTCGAGCAATTTCGCGTGGGCCTCTTTCCGGCCTCGGGAAATCTCATCCAGTTTATTCATGACGACCTCATCGCGGTTGCAGCAGGTAGATGTCGAGCTAGTCGAAGCTCAAGAATGTCGGGGAATGGCTCACGGCCTCGAGGAAGCGGAGCATGTCGCTGGCCCCGATGGACGTGGTCATATCGTTGGTCAGGGGGTGGAAGTTCCAGGGCTCCTGATCCAGCATCCCGCGGTCAAGCGCGACTTTGACATCGGCCCGCTTGTCGTTCATCACCGCGAACGGTGTGACGGCGCCCGGACTCACACCCAGGTACTTCATCAAACGCTCTGGGCTTCCGAACGACAGACGGCCCGAGCCGAGCTTCTGGGCTAGGGCCTTTAGGTCGACAGTCCGATCCTCGCGGCATACGACCAGCCACATCGCCCCTTTCTTGTCGCGCAGGAAGAGGTTCTTGGTATGGCAACCGGCCAGTCCGCCGCGCGCCGCTTTGGCCTGGTCGACGGTGAATACCGGTATGTGCTGGACCGTCTTGGTGGTGATTCTCAATTCGCAAAGTCGCGTGAATAGGTCACTGGAGCTGGCCGGCTCGCTGCCGTCTTGAAGGCCGTCTTTGGCGGGCTTCGTCATCATATCGCCACCTCTATGGGGCGCGGTTCGGACGCTGCCCATTGTCGGGCACCTCTCCGGGGCGTAGTCGTGGCGAGGTGAGTTCCAGGACCCAGGCGCCCAACGGTGGGAAATCGAAATCGAGCGACACGGTGCCCTCATCGAAGTGGCTCATCAATTCGCGCCCCTTCTCGTCAATCCGGAAGACTCGACCGCTACCCAGTCCGTAGGCGTGAGGGTCCAGTTCGATCTTCAGTGTCAGCGGTTCCTCGAGAATGCTCGCCAAGACGATCGCCACATCTCCGTCGTCGGCCTGCCAAGCCGCGGTGAGCAAGGCAGGGAGCCGGGCGCTCCAGGATGAGCCTTGGCCGGGCCGACCTGCGTATATCGACAGGCGCGAGAATTCCACGTCGACGTCCGGTATGTCCAACTGCGGCGGCCGACGGAAAGATCCGTTGAGCAGGTACTTCATTGCTTGGCCGCGGACGCGTGCCAGCCTCAGCATGTACCCGACTTCTTCGGCTCGGTCCTCCAGGTGCGATGGGAGGAAATTGGCGATTGTCGGCTGCATGCCCCAGACGAACGCCCGGGCCTGCTCGAGGTAGAACTGCCGATCGTACTTGCGGTCCAGCAACGCCAGCCGCTCGGCGGGCGCGAATTCCGCTGGCCACAGTTCGTCGTATGGCGGCTCGGTCAGAGAAGAATAGCTACCATAAGTGACCGCATAGGGATGGTAAACCGCCTGGAAAAACGGGATCACGTCCCATCCCTCACCGCCGGGTCGGATATAGCGTTCCTGGCTGACCTGCAAGGTCAAGAAGAGGTCGAGGCTCGGCAGCCAGTTCTCCGCCGCATGCTCCCCGGCCAGCAGCAGGTCGGTTGGGTTAGCCGCTCGATTCCGGATCTCGTCGGCCAGCGCCCGGAACCCCTGGATCCAATAGTTGCCGCCGCCCAACGGGTGTCCGTGCGAGCTATCGAAACAGGGCATGCTGGCCACCGCCTGGTCCATGTAGATGCCGTCGACCCCGAGGTCCTTGAGCACTGTGTCGGCGAGCCCAGCGTACTTGTCGTGCCAGAATCGCTGCGTGATGCACATGGGCGCACAGGGCTGGCGGTCGAAGGCATTCGGGCGCTCCAATCGGAGCGTTCCGTCGCGGTTCTTGACCGCGTACGGCTCGGCGCCTTCGACCTCCCAACTTCGGGTTCCGGTGCACCACAGTCTCTGGTTCATGTAGACGATGGCGCGAACGCCTTCGGCCTGCGCCTGGCGCAACGCCGCAACGAAGGCGTCGGTCCCATCGCGCGGCGGGATGTACTCGGGAAACGAGGTGTCGTAGGGGCCGCCGTGCCACCAGTGCCACTGTACGGCGACCGGCAGGCCCACTGCTTGCTGGAGGGCCATCGCCGGCGGCAGGACGCCGGCCGCGCGGCCGCGGTTCCACAGCCACATTCCGGTGTCGAGCAGCCACGGCGGTACGAGGCCACGACGTAGACGGCTGTCGCGGGCCCAGGCCTGCTGGGTGCCCCACTCGCGGTATCGCTCGGCGGCGGTGATCCAGTCGCCCTGGAACGTTCCGAGGATGGCCCGGTAAGGCGGCGAGTAGGTGTCGCGTGGGGTGCCGGGGTTCTCGGGAAGGTGGACGAGTTCGTAGCCCAGCTGTCGGCCGTCCCCCCAGGCCGCGAACGCCTTGCGGTAGCCGGCGGTATCGTCGGCGGCAGCGTAGAGCCCGGGCCCGTCATCTTGGTAGAAGGCCAGCGCCTGCAACGAGAGCTCGCCAGGATAAGACCAGACTCGGCGCCGCCGTCCGCCCTCCCCCTGCGAGAAGAGCGCCCGCGGGTCGCGGGCCAGCTCGCCTGTATAGCGGGGAATGGCCAGCCGCTCGTCGTCTCCCAACCGCGCCAGGGCGGGTAGGCGTGGGAAACGGAGACCCTCGAGCTCGGTCTGGCCGAGCCCGTCGAGCACGATCGTCCAGCCGCTCATCGACTCGCCCGCCCGCAGGCGAACCGTCATGGTGACCCGAAGGTTCGGCGCGTCGTCGAGTGTGAAATCGGACCAGGTGGCCCTCAGGCCGTCGTCGTTCAGAGTCTCGTGGCGGAAGCTGTGAGCATCCGCCGGTGTCAGTGTTGTCGCCGGAGCGAGAAGCAGTTGCCACGGACTTCCCGCGTCCGGGGTGGCGGCGACGAACTCACGACCCGTCTCTAGATCGCGGAACTCGCGTAGCTGGCCAGTACGGGCGTCGAATCCGATCTGCAGATAGCCGTTTCTCACAGTGACCTGGTCGGGACCGGCGGCTGAGCCGGTTTGGCCCGGCTCGCAGCAGACGAGCACGCTCAGGACGGCGATTGTCGTCAACGCGAGCCGTAGGCGGGTCAAGGAGCGTTGCGTCGTTGTCATCACCACTCGATCATTGACGGTCGCGCAAAGATGCGTAGAGTCAGGCTTCCTCTTTGTTTCGGTGTCTTCGTATCCAGTTGCCAATCGTTCCCGCAAGAATGTTGAATCGCGGTACGCGTTCCATGTACTCCTCATAGTCCGCTCCGAGCTTCCGGGCACAGTACCGCTCTTCGCGAACCGACTGGACATAGAAAAGCACGATCGCCGTGCCGCCGATGATGGCGGTGAGGTAGTGCTGCGAGTGGAGCGTGAAGCCGAGAACCAGAAAGATGTAGCCGAGGTACTGCGGGTGGCGCACGACGGCGTAGACTCCGCGATCGACGACGCGAGTGGTCTCGAAGAACCGAGCGCCTTCCCCAGGGTCTCCATGCTTCTTCAGTAGATAGAACGGAGCGAACATGAGCACGGGCGACAGCAGTAGGGTGATCGTGCCCAAGACGTGCAGTGCCCGGCTCGTGCCGCGCGGCACGAAATAGTCGGTCACGAGAAGAAGGACGAAGGCCGCGGCCGCCAGCATGTCGGATACCCACGGTCTCGCGTCGTCTTCGATGGCGCTAGACATAGTAGTCGACCTTGCAGCCACAGCCGTCCCACATGCGCTCGTACTGTTCGAGTCGGTCTTGAACGAAGCGGCGTACCGCTTGGTCATCCGGCAACAGGCGAACGACGCGTTTGTCGGGCGAAGGCTGCTCGACAGCCGCGAGACCCGACCTGCCGCGAACGATCAGCAAGTAGCCGGCGACGAGCGTGTCGTGGCGTTCCAATTCCTCAAAGCCGTCGGCCACTTCGGCCCAGTCCGCTGCCGAGATGGGTACGACGCGTTCAGACCGGAGACGGCGGTCGAGCTCATCGGCAGTGATGGTCGTATCGGGCTTCACATGCCGCCTTCAAGTGTTTGCTATTCGTACATGTCTGATGGGTCTGCGGCCGCCAACTCGATCAGGAAGTCGGCGATCTTGGCCGTTACATCGCCGAAGAAGCGCTGGCCTTTGTCGGCCGAGGCCCGCGACGGGTCTCCCACTCCCGTGTCTTCGGTAACCTGGACCCACTGTCTCGGTGCCCAGGCCCACTTCTCCCTCAGTGCTGCGATCTTGAAGTCCCGCGCCGTCCCTGGGCCGGCCTCCGACAGCGGCAGAACCAGTTCGGGCGCCAGGTGCAGCATGAAGCTCGTCTCCAGTTCGCCGGCGTGGTCACCCGGCGCCTCGAAATGCTCGTGCCAGGGGTACAAGGTGAACCAGTTGAGGGTGCAGAGGAATATCTCGACGTCCATCTGTAGCTCGCGGATCATCTGCCGGAAATCGTTGCCCCCGTGGCCGTTCAGAACCAAGAGCTTCGGGATGCCCTGATCGGCAAGGCCGTGGGCGAGATCCTCGAGAACCAGTGCTTGGGTGCTCGGGTTGAGGTTCAGCGTC